>CALXJT010000040.1 GCA_944388695.1 uncultured Clostridia bacterium | reverse complement strand
TACTGATGAACGCATTTTATGCATTAATGTTTCTGGAATTTCAAATATTTCTATTTTACTTGTATCTATTATTACTTTATTCTTTTTCTTCTCTATTTTTGCTCCTAATATTTTTAATATTTCATACATCATTTGTGTATCTTGTATATTTGGTACATTATATAATGTTGTTTTTCCTGCATTTAATATTGTTGCTGCTATTGCTGGTAATGCTGCATTTTTAGATCCTGATATTTTTACTGTTCCTTCTAGTTTACTCCCTCCTTTTATAATATAGCTTGACATTTTTTCGCCCCTTTCTTTATTTTTTACTGTATTTTATGTTATGTTTACGTAAATTGTGAATTTTTGATTTTTATCTTCTTTTCTATTTTATACTTTCCTATAATAGAAAAGTATGTTTATATAACAATAGCTGACTTAAACAGTACATTCGCTTTAAATTTATTATTAGTGTCAATAATATTTTTAAAATATCAAAATTAACCCGTAATTTTTTCATAAATTCGTAAAACAAGCATAAATTTTTGAAAAACTTATTTCAACTATCTTTCTTCATAATTGCATTTACTTTTTTAATTGACGAGCATAAATTTTTATAGTAAAAATTACTTTAAGCTTTAGTACTTAACATAAAACCATGATATAATAGACGAGTAATTTATTTTTAAAACTAAAAAGTATGACAACTTGGAGGTTTCATACCTCTTAAAAAATTTAAGGAGGTAAATTTATGCTTTACGGAAATTGCAAGTAACTCAACTAATAATCCAAATCCCAATATTAAAACTTCAGAATCAGTTAAGGAGGACTTCATATGCAAAGAAGAGTTGTAAGCAGGAAAGCAGACATATTTGATTATGTTGTTGATTTTGCTATTAAGCAACACAATCAACCTGATGGAAGATTTGGTGGACCAGAATTATGGAATATTGCTACTCGGCGATATAGTATTAAATTCTGCGGTGCTAATGGGTTAGCTTATAGCAGATTTAGGTCCAAATTTAATTGTGAACCCGATAAAATCTATGTTGCCCAAGTATTAAGATGGCAAAAAGGCAATGACAAGATTGAGATGTCTGTGAGCTACTATTGTCAAAAATATAATCATGTAAGTAAAAAAAGAAGATACTTATTTGTAAATTATATCGTAGTTAATGGAGAATTAGTTTATAAATGTAAACCTTGTCATCCTATGAATCCAAAAAAAGAATATTGGTTTGAGTATTAGCACTTCCAAAAAAACTCAAAGAGAGAGAAATATCATTCTCTCCCTTTGAGTTTTTCTTTTTATGTTATATCATATCTGTAAATATTTTTTTATAATTCTTCTAATTTCAACTCTATTTTCTTCCCAAATTTTTCTTCATACCATTTATTCAAATCTTTTCTTTTTTTAAATATTAGAATATTTTTATCTCTTTGTCTTTCTAAAATTTCTTCTACCTCTCTTCCTTTATCTTTTTGCCAATTAATTGCAAACTTAATAAATTTCCAGTCTATTTTTTCTTTACATCCTGGTATCTCTGGTCTTTCTTTTCCTTTTAATTTAAAATATCTTGATAATATTCCTTTTATTCTTGCATATTTTGAATATTTTAAATATATTATTAAATCTGAATTTTTTACTCTTTGCTCTAATGTTCCTTTATATGTTCCATCTATCACCCATTTTTCTTCTTGTGTTTTTTCTAATATAATCTTGTCTCTTTCTTCTTCATCACGTGCTTTCCAATTTTCTAAATGACATATTGCATCTAAATGATAAATTGGTATTTTTACACATCTTCCTAAATTTTCCGCAAGTGTACTTTTTCCTGTTCCTGGTCCTCCAATAATTGTTATTCTATTTATGTTTTCCATATTATAAACCTTTCTTTAAGGTGTAGTTATAATATGTACTTCGTATTTTTACATATTTATACTACACCTTAATAATATTTATTTTCTAATATAATTTTCTTATATTCTCTAATTTTAGTTTTTAATCTTGAGTTTTGTAATTCATATAATTCTACTAATTTTTCTACATCTTTTATGCATATTTCCGCTTCTTTTATTATTCCTTTTTTATATTTTTCTTGTATTTCTAATAATCTATTTTTTTCTATATCTTCTGGTATGATTATTTTTTGTGAGGGTTTTTTAGAGTTTTGAAGCTTTTCAATTTTCTTTAATGCTTTTGCTTCTTTTTGAAAAAATATTGTGAAAAAAAATCTTTTTATTTTTGTATATAAATTATTTTTACTTACTATTAAACCTGTTTCTAATTTCTTTTTCATAATAACACCTGCTATTTTTTATTCTGATTTATTAGTTTTTCCATCTTTTCTAACCTTCTATTTAAATCTTGTTGTCTTTTTTCCAATTGCTCTAATTTACTTTGATTTTTTTCTTCCATTTATTTTATATGATATATTTAATATCAATTTCTCCTCTCTTATATTTTTGAATCAACTTATTTAGATTTTTGATGACTCTATATTTTTTATAGTTCAAGTTATTTAAATTCTTTAATTCTATTTTTTTGTCTATATTTCATTATTTATTTTATGTATAGGATATGTATTCTCTTTTTATTGCTTCTTCTGAATTTTCTCCAATTTCTACTCGTCCTCCTAGTAGTGCATAATATGGTTTATCTTTACATTTGTGAAATAAAATACAATCTTTATGTTTTATTATTCCTCCTACTCTTATGTTTAACTTATAATCTTCTACTTCTACTGTTAGATCTGTTCTTTTTTTCATATTTAACCTCATTCCTTTCTTTTAAAATATGAATCAAAGTTAATTTTTCAGCTTTTTATTTTTTCCTCCTTTCTTAATATAGACTCACTTGAATTTTAAGCTATTATTTTTTTGCAGATGTTTTTGTAAATCTCGGTAAATTGAATTTGAACTATTCAAAATCAATTATAAACTGGTACAATTATATCCTTTTTGTAGTTTTTTATCAATATTTTTATTGAAAATTTAATCTTTTTGGGGTATAATCTTACTATATTGTTGATTTTGAAATTATCAATTTTAAGAGATGTTTATTAAAACAAAATTATTTAACTTGGAGGGATTTTATGAAAAAATTAGTTGTAAAAGATTTATATAGAGATACCGAAAAATATGTAAATCAAACTGTTACTTTAGAAGGATGGGTTAGAACTGTTCGTGATTCTAAAACTTTTGGTTTTATTGAACTTAATGATGGTTCATTTTTTAAAAATGTTCAAATTGTTTTTACTGATGCTTTAAACAATTTTGATTCTGTACGTAAACTTACTATTAGTTCTTCTATTAAGGTTATTGGTACTTTAGTTTTAACTGAAAATGCAAAACAACCTTTTGAAATACAAGCAAGTGAGATTGAGATAGAAAGTCTTTCTGATTCTTCTTATCCTCTTCAAAAAAAGAAGCATTCTTTTGAATATATGAGAACTATTGCACATCTTCGTCCAAGAGCAAATACTTTTAGTGCTGTCTTCCGTGTAAGAAGTGCTTTAGCTTATGCAATCCACAAATTTTTCCAAGAAAGAGGATTTGTTTATGTTAATACGCCTTTAATTACTGCAAGTGATGCTGAAGGTGCAGGAGAGATGTTTAATGTTAATTCTTTTGATTTAGAAAATATTCCTTTAACTGAAGATGGTAAAGTTGACTTTTCTAAAGATTTCTTTGGTAAACCTGCTCATCTAACAGTAAGTGGTCAATTAAATGGTGAATCTTTTGCTGAAGCTTTTCGCAATATTTATACTTTTGGACCTACTTTTAGAGCAGAAAATTCTAATACTGTAAAACATGCTGCAGAATTTTGGATGGTAGAACCAGAAATTTGTTTTGCAGATTTGGCTGATGATATGGATTTAGCTGAAGATATGATTAAATACATTTTTCAATATGTATTAGATACTTGCCCAGAAGAAATGGAATTCTTTAATAAATTTGTTGATAATGGTTTATTAGAGCGTTTAAATAATGTTATCCATTCTGATTTTGCTAGAATTTCATATACTGATGCTATTAAAGAATTGGAAAAGGCAAATGATAAATTTGAATATAAAGTTTCTTGGGGTGTTGATTTACAAACTGAACATGAAAGATTTTTATGTGAAAATGTTTTCAAAAAACCTGTTTTTGTTACAGATTATCCAAAAGATATAAAGGCTTTCTATATGAAGCTTAATCCAGATGGAAAAACTGTTGCCGCTACTGATTTACTAGCTCCTGGTATTGGTGAAATTATTGGTGGAAGCCAAAGAGAAGAAGATTATGATAAACTAATTTCTCGTATGAAGGAACTTGATATGCCTCTTGAAAATTATGAGTGGTATTTAGATTTGCGTAAATATGGAAGCTGTGTTCATTCTGGATTTGGATTAGGATTTGAAAGAGCTATTATGTATTTGACAGGTATGCAAAATATTCGTGATGTAATTCCATTTCCTAGAACTCCAAATAATTGTGAATTTTAGTGTAATATGATATTTTAAAAAATTTAAAAAAATCGTGGTCGAAGATTCTCTATCTTCAATCACGATTTTTTTGTGATTATGTATCTTCAACCACGATTTTTATTTTTTTGTTTACAAGTAGAAGTAATACCTCTGCTTGTTCTTCTGGAGAGAGTTTTCGAATTTTTTCTACTATTTCTTGAGCTGGTGTTTGATATGGTAATATTAACAACTCTCGGAATGAGGATATCTTATCATATTTGCATTCTACTTTGTTATAAAAGTGTCTCTTTAACGAATCAAAGAATTGTTCATTTTGTCCTCTAAAAACATCTTCTACATCGTCATATGAAAGTCCTAGTTCGCTTGCTCTTTTTCTAAATAGTGTCTCCGCATAATTTTCTGCTAAATGCCATGTAACTATATTATCTCCTTTTCTTGGTAAGCTGCTCCATTCTTCTTTTGAAACTTCTTTCCATTCAAACATCTCTAACAAATATCTTTCTAATTCTTTTTTTCTTTTTTTCTCCTCTTCAAGTTTACGTTCATATTCTTCTTGTTTTCTTCGTTTTTCCTCTCTTCTTTCCCGTCCAAACATATTATTCTCCTTTCACTAATTAAAAATTTTTTATTAGTTAACAATAATTTATATCTACATTCTATCACGAATTTACATAATTTTCAATATTACTTTTTTATAACTTCTACTTTCCTAAAAATTGCTCATCTGATAGTCTGTTTAATATGTTTGCTACATATTGTAATTCATCGAATGTTACTTGTGGTATAATTATGTTTCTAGCAAATGTCTTTATCTCTTCCTAACGTTTATATTTTTATGTATACATTATATAATTTTCCTATTACACTTTCAATACTTTCTACAGTTTTTTCTCCTGTTTTCATATTCTCTAATTCTACATTTTCTCCTTCTTGCTTATCTCCTATTACTATAAGATATGGTGTTCCTAATATTTTACAGTCCTTCATTTTTGCTCCCATTGTAACAGTTTCTCTGTCATCAAGTATTGCATCAATTCCTTTTTCTCTTAATTTATTATATAAAGTATTTGCTAGTTTAAGTTTTTCTTCATTTTCTACTTTTGGTACAATTTGTACTTTATATGGTGCTACTGAATTTGGTAATACAAATCCACATGGTCCCCATTTTTCATCATTTATTACACATTGTTCATATAATGCTGCTACTGTTCTACTTACTCCTATTCCATAACATCCCATATAGTATAGGCATTCTTTTCCTTCTTTGTTTGTGAATTTACCATTCATCATCTCTGAATATCTTGTTCCTAATTGGAATATGTGTCCTAATTCCATTGTTCTTATTTCTTTAAATCCTGAAATATCATCTATTCCATATTCTTCTTTTAAATAGTCTTTGTAATCTTCTCTTTCTAATATTTCTGTATTTAATCCTATTTGTTTTTCTTCATTATATAGTATTTTATCTTCTCCTTGCTCTGAAATCATCATAAATTCTTCTGATTTTTTTCCTCCCATTGCTCCATTGTCAGCAACTATTGGGATTACTTTTAAACCTATTTTTTCAAATATTTCTATAAATGCATTTCTTACATTTTCATATGATTTTGCCATTGATTCTTCATCAACATCAAAACTATATGCATCAAGCATTGGAAAAGATTTTCCTCTTAATAAATATCCTCTTGTTCTTATTTCATTTCTATATTTTTCTCCTATTTGATAATATGTTACTGGTAAGTTTTTATATGATTTTAGTTTTTCTCTTGCAAATTCTAACATTGCTTCTTCTCCTGTTGGAGCTAAACAAAATGTTCCTTTATTTGATTCTGTAATTAACATTGTTCCGTCATTTACATAGTGGTCATATCTTCCTGAATTTTTCCAGATTGTGTCTGGTTGTAATGTTGGAAGTAATACTTCTATACATCCATATTTATTTAATGTTTCTACTATTATTTTTTCTATATTTCTTCTTACTAATAATGGTACTGTTCCATATCCAAATAGTCCTGCTCCATATTGTACTAATTGTCCTGTTTGTAATAATATACTTTGTCCTGGGTACATTTCATCTATATTGTTTAATTTTGTTGTTCCCATTCCTGTTTGTGATAATTTCATTTTCATCATTCCTTACTTTCTATATTTAGATTTTGGTATCTATAACCTTTTTCTTTTTTCTGTTTTCTATCATTATAGTTTATACTTTTAATCAATATTTTTATAAAGTTTGATTTTGTATTTCAATTGTTTCTTTATCTTGGTTTTGTGATAGTTCATTTGTATTTTCTTCACTATCATTGTTTGGCGATAAATTTGATTGATTGTTTTCTTTTTTGCTTTCTTCGTTCTCTTCCATTTTATCTTCTACCAATTCATCTATTACTATTTGTTGATTTGAATCTAATTTATATCTCGGTAGTTCTGGTAATTCCTTTAATGAACTATAACCAAACATTTTTAAAAATTCATTTGTTGTTTTATATGTCATTGGTTTTCCGGGTAAGTCAGATTTTCCCGCTTCTTCTATTAAACCATATTCCATTAGTTTATATATGCTTGCATCTGCACTTACTCCACGTATTGCTTCTATTTCTGCTCTTGTAATTCTTTGATTATAACTTATTATCGCTAATGTCTCTAATGCTGCATTTGATAGTTTTGGTCTATTTCTTTTATCTATTATTGGATATATGTATTCATGGTATTCTTGTTTTGTGCATAACTGATATGTATCTTCCATTTTTACTATTTCTATTCCTCTATCTTTTTCTTTATATTCATTTTGCATATTTTTTATTATTTTTTCTATTTCTTCTTTGGGTAGTTCTAATGTTAAAATTAATTCTTCAATTTTAACTTCTCTTCCAGCAGCAAATAGGATTGCTTCTATTATTGCTTTTATTTTTTCAATTTCCATTTTTATCAATCCTTTCTCAAGGCTCAAATTTTGTTTTGATATATGGATTTTATCATATGTTCCTGCTAAAATCAACTATTCCGTGAATTTAATTTATTCGCCTATGTGCCAAATTTTCATTTTATATTTGACAATTCTGTTATTTGTGCTAGAATATATTTAGATTTAGTGATGGAGGGAATGTTATGAGCGAAGATAAGAAAAATACATATGAAGTTGTTTCTGGTGATGGCTCTGATTTAGATATATCACCTGTATATGACCATTTAAAACCTGGTAAACCTAAATGTAATGACGAAAAAAGAAAAAATATTGTTATTCCTAATGAAAAGAAAAATGATAAAGAAGATTCTGATAAGTAGATAAGTACAAGCTTGAAGTGAACCTAAAATGTTAGACAAAAAAGTTTAACAAGAAAGGTTCATTTTTTATGTGTAAATATTCAATTGAATTTAATTTAGAGGTTTTTGATATTGTCTTGATAGAAAGGTAGTTTTTCAGTATTATCAAAATAACTTATTGTTAATCACAAATTACTTTAAGGTTGGGGAAAAAATTTAACATAAAAAATTACTGTCCAGACCGGTCAAAATCATAAAATCACTTGACACATTTTGCTTTTAGGCATATACTTAAGCTGTAATTTTTTATGAAAGGGAGGCAATAATTATGGAAGACTTAATAGAAATAAGATGGCATGGTAGAGGTGGTCAAGGTGCTAAAACAGCGTCTTTATTACTAGCTGATGCCGCATTTAACACAGGTAAATATATTCAAGGTTTTCCTGAATATGGACCTGAAAGAATGGGTGCTCCTATTACTGCTTACAACAGAATTAGTAGCAAACCAATTACTATTCATTCTAATATTTACGAACCAGATTATGTTGTAGTTGTTGATGATACTCTTTTAGAGAGTGTTCCTGTTACTGCTGGTTTAAAATCTAGTGGTGCAATTGTAATTAACACAACTAAATCTGCTGATTATTTAAAAAAGGTGTTAAAAGGTTATGATGGTGGAATTTACACGATTGATGCAAGAAAAGTTTCTATGGAGACTTTAGGTAAATATTTTCCAAATACACCTATGCTTGCAGCTATTGTTAAAGTAAGTAAAATTATGTCTGATGAAGAATTCATCAATGATATGAAAGGTTCTTTTAAACATAAATTTGCTAAAAAACCAGAAGTTATAGATGGAAATATGAAAGCATTAGAAATGGCTTTGAAAGAAGTTAATAAGATTCAATAATTTTCGGTGAGGAGGTATAATAATGACAGAAATAAATCCAAATACACCAATGGAAAAGATGACAATTGGTGGAGATATTTATGAAGCTGGAAATGCTCGTGAATTTAAAACTGGTGATTGGAGAAGTATGAGACCTGTTTTTGATGTTGATAAATGTAAACAATGTGGTCTTTGTTTCCCTGTTTGCCCTGAAAATGCTATTCCAGTTGGAAAAGATGATTTAAAGAGAAAAGATTTTAATTTTGATTACTGCAAAGGATGTGGCGTATGTGCTAAAGTATGCCCATTTGGTGCAATTACTATGAAGGAAGAAGGTGTTTAGAATATGAGTATAAGAGAAAGATTAAGTGGTAATGAAGCTGCTGCAACTGCAATGAAACAAATCAATCCAGATGTTGTTGCTGCCTTCCCTATTACTCCTTCTACAGAGATTCCACAATATTTTTCAACATTTGTGGATAATGGTTTAGTTGATACAGAATTTGTTGCTGTAGAAAGTGAACATAGTGCTATGAGTGCTTGTATTGGTGCAGAAGCTGCAGGTGCTAGAGCAATGACTGCTACATCTGCAAACGGTTTATCTTTAATGTGGGAAATGATTTATATTGCATCTAGTTTAAGACTTCCTATAGTTCTATCTTTAGTAAATAGAGCTGTATCTGGTCCTCTTAATATTCATAATGACCATTCAGATGCAATGGGTGTACGTGATGCTGGATGGATTATGTTATTTTCAGAAAATAATCAAGAAGCATATGATAATACTTTAATGGCTCATCGTATAGCTGAAAATGAAAATGTATTATTACCTATTATGATATGTCAAGATGGATTTATCACTTCTCATTCTATTGAAAATATAGAATTAGAAGAAGATTCAGAAGTTAAGAAATTTGTTGGTGAATATCATCCAAAACATTATTTATTAAATGATAAAGAACCAATTGCTGTTGGACCATTAGATGTTCAAAGTTATTTATTCGAACATAAGGCTCAACAAGCAGAAGCTATGAAAGCTGCAAAAGATGTTATTTTACAAGTTTCAAAAGAATTTGAAGAATGGACTGGACGTCATTATGGTTTATTTGAAGAATATAAGTTAGATGACGCAGAAATTGCAATTGTTTGTATGAACTCTACAGCTGGAACAACTAAAGCTGTAATAGATGATTTAAGAAATCAAGGTGTAAAAGCTGGATTATTAAAATTAAGAGTTTATAGACCATTCCCAGGAGAAGAAGTTGCAAATGCTTTAAGTCACTTAAAAGCTGTAGCTGTTTTAGATAAAGCTGATTCTTTAAATGCTGCAGGTGGTGCATTATTTGAAGATGTAACTTCAAGTATGTATGTTGCTAAAAAACAAGTTCCAATTGTAAATTATATATATGGAATTGGTGGTAGAGATACAACATCAAAAGAAATTACAACAGTATATAATGATTTACAAGAAATTGTAAATACAGGAAAGATTGACAATCCTTATCGTTATTTAGGATTAAGAAGGGAGGAAAAATAAATGCCTTATAATTTAAAAGAAGTTGTTGCAAATAAACCTTCTCGTTTCACAGAAGGACATAGAATGTGTGCAGGTTGTGGAGCTCCTCCTGTTGCAAGACATATAATGAGAGCTTTAAAGCCAGAAGACCACGCAGTTGTTGCAGTAGCTACTGGATGTATGGAAGTTTCTACATTTATGTATCCTTATACTGCTTGGACTGATTCATTTATACACACTGCTTTTGAATGTGCTGGTGCTACATTATCTGGAGCAGAAGCTGCATATAAATCAATGAAAAAACAAGGAAAACTACCTGAAGACAAACACACAAAATTTATAGCATTTGGTGGAGATGGTGGAACATATGATATAGGACTTCAATCATTATCAGGTGCAATGGAAAGACATCATGATATGGTATATGTATGTTATGACAATGGTGCATATATGAATACAGGAATCCAAAGATCATCAGCAACTCCAAAATTTGCTGATACAACAACATCACCTGCAGGAACAGTAATTCCTGGAAAAGCACAAGAAAGAAAAGATTTAACAAAAGTAATGGTAGGACATCACTTACCATATGTTGCACAAACATTAGCAATGAATAACTTTGCAGACCTTTATCAAAAAGCTGAAAAAGCAATTTACACAGAAGGTCCTTGCTTCTTAAATGTAATGGCTCCATGTCCTAGAGGATGGGGATATCCAACAGAAGACCTAATGAAAATAAATAAACTTGCAGCAGATACATGTTATTGGCCATTATATGAAGTTGTTGATGGTGTATATCATATCACTTACAAACCTGCTAAAAAATTACCAATAGAAGAATTTTTAAGACCTCAAAAACGTTTTAAACATATGTTTAATCCTGGTAATGAATGGATGATAGAAGAATTCCAAAGAATAGTAGATAAGAGATGGCAAGAATTATTAGATTTGGAAGAAATGACAAATAAATAGAGATTAAAAGACGGTCCTCAAAATTCCTCCTAGGAGGGATTTGGGACCGTCCTTTAATCTCTATTCTTCTTCTGGAGCTGATACAGGACAAACTCCTGCGCATGTTCCACAGCTGATGCATGCTGATTGATCTATAACAAATTTGTCATCTCCTTGTGATATGCATCCTACTGGACATTCTGCTGCACATGCTCCACATGATATACATTTATCTGTAATTTTATATGCCATCGTTTTTCACCTCCTCTTGCTTCATACTTTTCTTCTTTTTTAGCCCTATTTATTTAGTATTTATATTTCTTTATTATAGATATTCATTTATATTTGTTTTATTTTCTTTATTGTTTTTATTTTTTCTTTATTATTTATATTCTTGTTTCTCGTAAAGAATTATATATCTTCTTCTCTTACTTCTTCTGCTATTTCTTCTCTTTCTAATTTTTCTAATTCTTCTAATTCTTTTTGGTGTTCGATTTCTTCTTCGTCTAGTTTTTCTTCTACTGCATCTTTTATTAATTTTATTTCATTTACATCATATCTTTTATATGTGTATCCTTCTTCGTTTTTTATTTTTACTTTTACTCTTTCTTTTAGAGTTTCTATGCCGTCTACTTCACCTTCTCCATCTGGTGTTTTTACTATTGCTCCTATTTTTGGTAATTTCTTTAATTTTTCTTCATATACATTATCTTCATATTTTAGACAGCACATTAATCTTCCACAGTTTCCTGATATTTTTGATGGGTTTAGTGATATATTTTGCTCTTTTGCCATTTTTATTGATACTGTTTCAAAATTGCTTAAAAATGTGCAACAACATAGTTCTCTGCCACATACTCCATTTCCACCCATTCTTCTTACTTGGTCTCTTACTCCTATTTGTCTTAATTCTATTCTAGTTTTATATATTGCAGCTAAATCTTTTACTAATTCTCTAAAATCTATTCTTCCTTCTGCAGTGAAATAGAATAGTAATTTACTATTGTCAAATTTACATTCTACATCTATTAGATTCATATCTAATTTATGTTCTTTTATCTTTTTTTGACATGTTTTGAATGCTTCTTTTTCTATTTTTCTACATTCTTCATATCTTCTTAAGTCTCTTTTGTTTGCTATTCTTAACATTCTTTTTAATGGCTCTACTATTTTATCATCATTTACTTGTCTATTAGCAATGACAACTTCTCCTACTTCTTCTCCTTGTGATGTCTCTACTATTACTTTTTCTCCTTTTGATACTTTCCATGTTTTTGGATTAAAGAAATATATTTTTCCTAATTTTTTAAATCTTATTCCTATTATATTTTTCAAAATCTCACCTGCTTTCTTATTGACTTTTATATTAATTTTGATGTATTTATTTTTATTTTATTTTTTTAATTATATTTTGTCGTATCTTATTTTTATAATCTTCTTATTGTATCTTATTTTACTCCTAGTTTTCTTATTCAGGAAGTGGTGGGGTTATTGTATCTTATTTATTGTTTCTTATTTATTATATAATTTTCAATTTTTAGGTAACTCATATTATTTCAATTTTTCTTCTAGTTGAAATAACATGTTATCTATACTCATATCATAATTTGCATTTGATTGCAACCTTTTTTTAGTATTTTCCACTATTTGCACACCTTCTGTGTATTTATAATCTTGTGATGATAGATAAATTAAATTTACATTCATATAGTCTAGTAAATTATATATTTCTTCTTTTTCTTTATATAATATTTCTGCTTTTTTTATTATTTCTATGATGTCTAGCTTTTTTATTTGTTTCAATAATTCTTCTATTTGACTATATTGTTCTTTTTTTTCGCTTAAATCAATTGCTTTTTTTACACTTCCTTGGCATGTTTTTAGCATAATATTACTTTCTATCGTAATATTTTTTTCTTCTTTTAAATATCTTTCTAATGCTTCATCTTCTATTGGCAAGAAGTGTATAATCGTGCATCTAGATTTTATTGTACTTAAGAAAGCACTTTCATTTGCTCCTATTAATATAATTATTGCAAACTCTGGTGGTTCTTCTAATGTTTTTAATAAACAGTTTTGTGCTTCAGTAGTCATTTTGTCAGCATCATTTATTATATATATTTTTCTTTCTGATATTATTGGCTTTTCTACTAATTTTTTTTGTAATTCTCTAATTTGATCTATCTTTATACTATTCCCATCAGGTTCTATTATTTTAAAATCTGGATGATTTTCAGATTCAAATTCTTTACATGATTTACATGTATTATTACATTCTTCTGGTTCTAAGCATAATAGTGATTTTGAAAATTCTTTTGCAATTAATTTTTTTCCTATTCCTTCTGTTCCGATAAACATATAACTATGTGATATTGTTTCTTTTTTTATTGCTTTTTGCAACTCTTCTTTTATTTTTTCATTTCCTATTATACCTTCAAACATAATTTCCTCATTTCTTAATTTCTATTTGATGTTTTATAATAATATATCTATTTTATGTTGTTTCTATTATATTGTATTTTATCATATGCTATTTTATTGTATTTCATTTTATATCAAACTATATTACATTTTTTATTTTTCAGATTATTCAACCTTTCCAAATACATCTAATGGCCAAATTCTTAATGCGACTGTACTTTCTATTTTTTCAAGTGGAATACATCCAAAAGCTCTACAATCTGTACTATGTGGTCTATTATCTCCCATTGCAAATACACAATTTTCTGGAACTATAAAGTCATCAAATCCTGTACTTGTTTCTTTCTTTGAGACATCTGTTACTATTCCATCTTGTAAATAATCTTCTTGTAACTCTTCACCATTTATATATACTTTTCCATCTTTTATTTCTACATGCTCTCCTGGTAATGCTATTACTCTTTTTATATAACTTTCTTTTCCTATTTCTAATACATAGTACGTAAATTTTCCAAACCAATTACTTGGTTCATTTTCATATTTAGCTACAGGATTTTTTGAATCAATTTTTGTATCAATTTCGTCTGCTGTATATTCTTTTTCACTTGGTGCTTCAAATGTTATTATATCTCCTCTTTCTGGAAGTGTATGTGTTGTTCTTCCCCATCTATTAAGCCATAATCTTTGATTTTCTATTAAAGTTGGTTTCATTGATACTTGTTTTACTATTGTTGGTGTTCCTATATAATATCTAAATAATAGTGCTAAAACTATTGCAATGATTATGCAATATACCCATTCTAATATATCTTTAACTTTTGGACTTATTTTCAATTTTATTCCTTCTTTCTTCTTATAATTTATGCAATCCAATTATTATCTATTAATTTTAATATTTTATTATGGATAATTTTTTTATTTTTAATTCAGAATATTTTTTATATTTTATTTTCACTTTTTTATTATACATTAAAATTTCTCTCATATCAATTATTTTTTCAAATTTTTTTGTTGCATTTAAATCAAATTTTCGCTACTTTTCAAATTTAAATTCTGATTTTTTAATTTTAAAGTGAATTCTAGATTCTATTTATGATTCATCTTGTCAATTAATTTTTTTATTTCTGCTGTTTCTTTTCTTTATTTTAGATTAACTATTTTATTTTTTATACATCTATAATAATATAAAAGTATAGAAAAAATGGAATTCTATTTTCCATTTTTTCTATACTTTTTTATAACAATTTAATTGTTATACTCTCCTTGAATTAAAATTTTCCATTTACGTCGGCGGAATTTTCAGGCGGTCACAAGGTCCGCCCGATGTCTTGTTCTTTGCTCTTCGCTTTCTTTTTTCAGTTTTTTACTTATTTTATTTTTTCTCACTTTTTTAACCTTCTGTTTCTTCTACTTGGAAACTAGAT
>CALXJT010000039.1 GCA_944388695.1 uncultured Clostridia bacterium | reverse complement strand
ATGAAGTATATATGTCATCTAGAAATATTGAAGGAGTTAAAACAATTTTATTAAACAATATAAATGTATTTGACTTATTAAAATATACAAATCTAGTTTTACCAGTAGATACTGTTAAAAAATTAGAGGAGGTGTATGCATAATGTTAGCAGAAGAAATAATATTAGCACCAGTTGTTACAGAAAAAAGTAATGATGAATTACAACAAGGAAAATACACTTTCAGAGTAAATAAAAAAGCAACAAAAGTTGATATTGCAAGAGCAGTAGAAAAACTTTTCGAAGTTAAAGTATTAAAAGTAAATACTATGATGGTAAAAGGAAAAGAAAAAAGAGTAGGATATCATGTAGGAAAAACATCTGATTGGAAAAAAGCAATTGTTACAATTGATACAGATCCATCAGAAGTTACATATCTTGCTAAAGGTGGAAAAGTTACAAAAGTTTCTAAAAAATATAAAGATTCAATTGATGAATTTATGGGAGCTTAACCATGAAAAGTGAAAAGAATTTTAGAGATTCACTTTCAATTTTTGAAAGATGTAATTATAGAGAAGAGGCAAAGAAAAGAAAGGAACAAGAGATTAACAAGAAATCGAAAGTTTCTATATTTGGAAGAGCTAAATATGGAAAACGTGAAGACGAAAATGAAAGATAGAAATATCTGGAGAATACCAGGAAAATAAAGAATATCTGCATATGGAGCAGGAAAAAATCCATTAATTAAAGAAAGGAAGAATAAATCATGGGAATGAAACATTTTAAACCATATACACCATCAAGAAGAAATATGACAGTTTCAGATTTTGCAGAGATAACAAAGAAAACTCCTGAAAAATCATTACTTGCTAAAAAGAAAGAAAAAGCAGGAAGAAACTCATATGGTAGAATAACAGTAAGACATCAAGGTGGTGGAAATAGACAAAAATATAGAATTATAGATTTTAAAAGAAAAAAAGATAACATGGAAGCAACAGTTATCGGTATAGAATATGATCCAAACAGAAGTGCAAATATTGCTTTAATTCAATATGAAGATGGAGAAAAAGCATATATAATTGCACCACAAGGATTAACAGATGGAGATAAAGTTATTTCAGGAGAATCTGTTGATATAAAAGTAGGAAATTGTATGCCAATTAGTTCTATACCAGTAGGTACATTAATTCATAATATAGAATTAAATCCAGGACAAGGTGGAAAATTAGTTAAAGCAGCAGGACAAAGTGCTCAATTAATGGCTAAAGAAGGAAAATATGCTCATGTTAGATTACCTTCAGGAGAAATGAGATTAGTTTTAGCAAGATGTAGAGCTACTATCGGAACAATAGGAAATAGTGACCACGAGAATGTTAAAATTGGTAAAGCTGGTAGAAAACGTCACATGGGATGGAGACCAGAAGTTAGAGGTTCTGTAATGAACCCAGTAGATCACCCACATGGTGGTGGTGAAGGTAGAGCACCAGTAGGACACGCTGGACCATTAACTCCATGGGGTAAACCAGCTCTTGGATATAAGACAAGAAATAAAAAGAAATCTTCAAATAAATTTATAGTTAAGAGAAGAAAATAAAAATCATATTTAAAGTTTAAAAATGTTTAATAATTAAGTTGATTAAATAGAAAGTATAATTTAAATAGATTATGAAATATGCTGGAAAGGAGGACATAGGAAATGTCTAGATCAAGCAAGAAAAAACCTTTTGTACAAGAAAAATTATTAAAAAGAATTGAAGCTATGAATGAGACAGGAGCAAAAGAAGTTTTAAAGACATGGTCAAGAGCTTCTACAATTTATCCACAAATGGTAGGACACACAATTGCTGTTCATGATGGAAGAAAACATGTTCCAATTTATATTTCAGAAGAAATGATAGGACATAAATTAGGAGAATTTGCTCCAACAAGAACATTCAAAGGTCATGCAGGAGATAAAGCAACAAAAAAATAAAATAGCGAATATTTTATAGATGGATAAAAGGTCAATGTTAGCATGCTAGCATTGACAAGAATCCTAGCAAAAAAGGAGGGAATATAAGTGCAAGAGCAAGAAATCGCTGTAAAAGAAGCAAGAGCAAATTTAAGATTTGCTAGAATTTCTGCAAGAAAAGTTAAAATAGTAGCAGATTTAATAAGAGGAAAAGATGTTGATGAAGCTTTAGCAATAGTAAAATTCACACCAAAAGCTGCATCAGAAGTTATAGAGAAATTATTAAAATCAGCAATTGCAAATGCTGAAAACAATCATGATATGAAACATGAAAATTTATATGTTGCTGAAATATATGCAAATCAAGGTCCAATATTAAAAAGAATAAGACCAGCAGCAAAAGGTTCAGCTGTAAGAATAAGAAAGAGAACATCTCATATAACAATAGTATTAAGAGAGAGAGATTAATTAAAAATAGAAATGAATGGGAGACAACAATAACAATGATGAAATGGCAATTCACAAGTGAAGGAAATATTCCTTAAGTTTTAGTTGAAGAGCTATAAAGGTAAGATGTGTCCCCTGTCATTAGAAAAAAAGGAGGAAAAATTTAGAATGGGACAAAAAGTACATCCAACAGGAGTAAGAGTTGGAATCATAAAAGACTGGAACTCAAAATGGTATGCGGATTCTAAACATTTTTCAGATTATTTAGTAGAAGATCAAAAAATTCGTAAATTTTTAAAGAAAAAATTATATGCTGCTGGAATATCTAAAATTGAAATAGAAAGAACTGCAAAATCAATTAGAGTTAACTTATATACTGCAAAACCAGGAATTGTTATAGGAAAAGGTGGAGCAGGAGCTGAAAGCATAAAAGCAGAACTAGCAAAAATAATAGGAAAAGATATTAATTTAAATATTGTTGAAGTTAAAAATGTTGATACAGATGCACAATTAGTAGCTGAAAACATAGCAGGTCAATTAGAAAGAAGAATTTCATTTAGACGTGCAATGAAACAATGTATGCAAAAAGCTACAAAAGCAGGAGCTTTAGGAATAAAAACTTCAGTATCTGGAAGATTAGGTGGAGCCGACATGGCAAGAACAGAATTCTATAAAGAAGGAAACATTCCTTTACAAACTTTAAGAGCTGATATCGATTATGGATTTGCAGAAGCAGATACAACATATGGAAAAATCGGTGTAAAAGTTTGGATTTATAAAGGAGAGGTTCTTCCATCTAAAAAAGTGGAAGGAGGAGAACAATAATGCCATTAATGCCAAAAAGAACAAAATTTAGAAAAATGCAAAAAGGTAGAATGAGAGGAAAAGCTACAAGAGGAACAAAAGTTACAGATGGAGAATATGGAATTCAAGCTGTAACAGCAGGTTTAATTACAGGAAATCAAATTGAAGCTGCTCGTATCGCTATGACACGTTATATTAAAAGAGGTGGAAAAGTTTGGATTAAAATATTCCCAGACAAACCAATAACAGCAAAACCAATTGGTACTCGTATGGGTAAAGGTAAAGGAGCTCCAGAATATTGGGTAGCTGTTGTAAAACCAGGAAGAGTAATGTTTGAAATTGCTGGAGTACCAGAAGCAACAGCAAGAGAAGCTTTACGTTTAGCAATGAATAAACTACCTATAAAAACAAAATTCGTTGCAAAGGAAACTGAAAAGGTAGGTGAAAATGATGAAGATAAATAAAATAAGAGAAATGTCTTCACCAGATTTAGAAAAAGAATTAGGTGAACTAAAAACAGAATTATTTAAATTAAAATTTAGTTTAGCTACAAATGGATTAGATAATCCAATGAAAATTAAAGAAGTAAAAAGAGATATAGCTAAAATAAATACTGTGTTAACAGAAAGAAAAATAGCAGAAGCAAAGGCTTAAAATTAAAAGAAGGAGGATTCGTCAATGGGAGAAAGAAATCTTCGTAAAACTATGCACGGAACAGTTGTATCTAATAAAATGGATAAAACAGTTGTTGTTGCAGTAGAAACAAGTGTTAAAGATAAAGTGTATAAAAAAGTTGTAAAAAGAACATATAAACTTAAAGCACATGATGAAGAAAATGCTTGTCAAATAGGTGATAAAGTAACAGTAATGGAAACAAGACCACTTTCTAAAGATAAAAGATGGAGAGTAGTAGAAATTACTGAAAAAGCTATTATAAAATAATTGATAAATAAGCGAAGAAGAAAGGAGGAACCATAAAATGGTACAACAACAAACAATATTAAAAGTAGCAGATAATACAGGTGCAAAAGAAATTATGTGTATTAGATGTTTAGGTGGTTCATACAGAAAAACAGCTAATATAGGTGATGTAATAGTTGCTTCTGTTAAATCAGCAACACCAGGTGGCGTTGTAAAAAAAGGTGATGTTGTAAAAGCTGTTATCGTAAGAACTAAAAGAGGATTACGTAGAGCAGATGGTTCATATATAAAATTTGATGAAAATGCAGCAGTTATAATAAAAGAAGATAAAACTCCAAGAGGAACACGTATATTCGGACCTGTTGCAAGAGAATTAAGAGAAAAAGATTATATAAAAATTTTATCTTTAGCTCCAGAAGTTCTATAAAATAGAATTTAAATAGAAATAAAATATAAAGAACAAATATATAACAGTGATATGTAAAAATAGTTTTATATAGTTGAGATAAAATATAAAATGATTAATTATTAGAAAATATAATTGTTAAATATAATGTTCTGAAATGCTAGAAAAGAAGGAGGGAAATTCTCATGAAAATAAAAAAAGGCGATAATGTTTCAGTATTAGCAGGAAATGATAAAGGAAAAACAGGAGAAGTTCTTGAAGTAATTCCTAAAGACGATAAAATCGTTGTTAAAGGTGTTAATATTAGAAAAAAACATGTAAAACCTAGAAAAGCTAATGAAGAAGGCGGAATTATAGCAGTAGAATGTGCTATTCCAACTTCAAAAGTAAATGTTGTATGTCCTAAATGTGGAAAAGTTACAAAAGTAGGATATTCAGAAAAGAATGGTAAGAAAATTCGTGTTTGTAAAAAATGCGGTGCAGATTTAAAATAAGAAAGGAGGATTTAATAATCAATGGAAAAATTAAGAGAACAATATGAAAAAGAAGTAATCCCAGCATTAATGAAAAAATTTAATTATAAATCAGTTATGCAAGTTCCAAAACTTGATAAAATTGTTATAAATATTGGATTAGGAGATATAAAAGAAAATCCTAAATCATTAGAAAATGCAATGAATGATTTAATGCAAATTACAGGTCAAAGACCAGTTGTAACAAAAGCAAGAAAATCAATCGCTGCATTCAAATTAAGAGAAGGTGTAAATGTAGGTTGTAAAGTTACATTAAGAGCAGATAAAATGTATGATTTTGCATATAAATTATTTAATGTAGCACTTCCAAGAGTTAGAGATTTTAGAGGAGTATCAGGAAATTCTTTTGACGGTAGAGGAAATTATGCTATGGGTATAAAAGAACAATTAATATTCCCAGAAATTGAATATGATAAGGTAGACAAATTAAGAGGTATGGATATCATATTTGTAACTACAGCTCATTCAGATGAAGAAGCTAAAGAGTTATTAAAACTTATGGGTATGCCTTTCAAAAATTAGTCTAAAGGAGGAATAGAAAAACTATGGCTAAAAAATCAATGAAAGTAAAACAAGCTAGACCACAAAAATATAAGACAAGAGAATATAACAGATGTAAAATTTGTGGTAGACCACATGCATATATCAGAAAATATGGTATTTGCCGTGTATGCTTTAGAGAATTAGCACATAAAGGAGAAATACCAGGTGTAAAAAAAGCAAGCTGGTAATAAAATAAATATTTAAAATGAGAGAGACAACTATAGCGTAGAAAAAATGTTACAAGAAAGAAAAGGAGGGAAAAAACGTGAATATAACAGACCCAATCGCAGATATGTTAACAAGAATTAGAAATGCAAATAGTTCAAAACATAAAACAGTAGATGTTCCAGCATCAAACATGAAATTAGGAATAGCAGAAATATTGTTTAGAGAAGGATATATAAAAGCATTTGAAGAAATAAAAGATGAAAATCAAGGAATAATTCGTATAACATTAAAATATGACGAAAATGGAAAAAGAGTTATAGACGGATTAAAAAGAATTAGTAAACCAGGACTTAGAGTATATGCTTCAAAAGAAGAATTACCAAAAGTTTTAAGTGGTTTAGGAATAGCTATAATTTCTACATCTAAAGGATTAAAAACAGATAAAGAAGCTAGAGAATTAGGTATAGGTGGAGAAGTATTAGCATATGTATGGTAATCTAATATATTAAAATTGACGAAAAGGAGGAAAACAAAGAAATGTCAAGAATAGGAAATAAACCTATTACAGTACCAGATGGTGTTGAAGTTAAAATCGATGATCATAAAATTACTGTAAAAGGACCAAAAGGTTCATTAGAAAGAGAAGTACATAAAAATATTTCATTAGAATTAAATGGAAATATTTTAACAGTAACTAGAAAAAATGATGAACCAAGTAATAAAAGTTTACACGGATTAACAAGAACTTTAATTCAAAATATGATAATTGGAGTTAAAGAAGAATTTTCTAAAGAATTGCAAATAAATGGTGTAGGATACAGAGTTGCAAAACAAGGAAATGATTTAAATTTAACATTAGGATATTCTCATCCAGTTATATATAAAGCACCACAAGGAATCTCTTTTGATGTTCCAAACCCAAATACAATTATAGTAAAAGGAATTGATAAAGAATTAGTTGGTCAAACAGCAGCAGAAATAAGAACAACAAGACCACCTGAAGTATATAGAGGTAAAGGTATTAAATATGCTGATGAAGTTATTAGACGTAAAGTAGGAAAGACAGGTAAATAATCTACATATAGTAAAAAAGTTTATAATAGAAGAAATATTCTATAAAAGAAAAGTAATACCTGAATTTTATAGAAGAAAGGAGTAAAAAATGGTTAAGAAAACAGATAGAAAAATGGAAAGAGCAAGAAGACATTTAAGAGTAAGAAGAAAAATATCTGGTACAGCAGAAAGACCAAGACTATGTGTTTATAGAAGTAATACAAATATCTATGTTCAAATTATAGATGATGTAGCAGGAAATACATTAGTAAGTGCTTCAACATTAGACAAAGAAGTTAAAACAAAACATGCAAATATAGAAGCTGCAAAAGAATTAGGAGCATTAATAGCAAAAAGAGCTCAAGCTAAAAAAATAGAAAACGTAGTTTTTGACCGTGGAGGATATATCTATCATGGTGTAGTAAAAGAATTAGCAGAAGCAGCTAGAGAAGGCGGATTAAAATTTTAGATAAAAAGGAGGGTAACAAAATCCAATGGAAGAAAAGAATGAATTAAAAGAGAAAGTAGTTGCTATCAACAGAGTTGCTAAAGTTGTTAAAGGTGGTAGAACTTTTAGATTTAGTGCAGTAGTTGTTGTTGGTGACGAAAACGGACATATTGGAGTAGGAAATGGTAAAGCAGCGGAAGTACCAGATGCTATAAAAAAAGCAATTCAAGAAGCAAAGAAAAATTTAATAGAAGTTCCAGTTGTAGGAACAACTGTACCTCATGAATTTGTAGGAAAATTTGGAAGTGCTAAAGTTTTATTAAAACCAGCTGAAGTTGGTACTGGAGTTATTGCTGGAGGAAGCGTTAGACCAGTATTAGAGCTTGCAGGTTATAAAGATATCAGAACAAAAGTTATCGGTACAAATAATCCAAGAAACGTAGTATATGCAACACTTGAAGGATTAAAATCAATGCAAACAATAGAACAAGTTGCTAAAAAAAGAGGAAAAAAAGTAGAAGATATCTTGTAATTTTTTAATAATTGTTATAATATCAGATAGAAGATATTATATATAATAAAAATTAATTCATGTATTATTGATAATGAATGAAATATTTAATATTAAAAAAAGAAATGATACGGAAATACAATATAAGTTTAAGGAGGTGCAAGCAAAGAAATGAAACTAGGAGAGTTAAAACCAGCAGTAAAAAATGTAGAAAGAACTAGAGTAGGACGTGGAATGGGTTCTGGAAAAGGAAAAACATCAGGTAGAGGACATAAAGGTCAAAAAGCAAGATCTGGTGGTGGAGTAAGACGTGGATTCGAAGGAGGACAAACACCATTATATAGAAGATTACCAAAAAGAGGATTTACAAATATCCATGCTAAAAATTACACAGAAGTAACATTAACAATGTTAAATAAATCAACATCAACTGATGTTACAGCTGAAACTTTATTAGCAGAAGGAATCATTGGAAAAATAAATGATGGAATAGTAGTATTAGCTACAGGTAAATTAGAGAAAAAATTAAATATTAAAGCCGTAAGATTCACAGCAAAAGCAAAAGAAAAAATAGAAGCATTAGGCGGAAAGGCTGAGGTGATTTAGTTGTTTAAAACAATAGCAAACGCATTTAAAACACCAGAAGTTAGAAAAAGAGTATTATATACTTTATTATTAATAGTAGTATTTCGTTTAGGGTGTTATATTACAGTTCCAGGTGTTGACAATATTGCATTAAATGAAGCAATGTCAAGTACAGATGGAATTGCAGGACTAATTAATATAATTTCCGGAGGAGCTTTTTCAAGATTTTCCGTATTTGCAATGTCAATTAGTCCATATGTTACAGCTTCTATTGTTATTCAATTATTGGCTATGATAATACCATCTCTAGAAAGATTAACTAAAGAAGGTGGAGAAGAAGGAAGAAGAAAGATAAATAGATATACAAAAATATTAACAATTATTTTAGCTTTAGTAGAAGCAATTGGTCTATTCTTATCATATGGTTCTTCTGGAATATTTATAGATAATTCGTTCTTAACTGGTGCTTTAGTAGTAGTAGCATTAGTTACAGGAACTTCAATATTAATGTGGTTAGGAGATCAGATTACTAATAAAGGAATAGGAAATGGTATTTCTATAATTATCTTTATAGGTATTATATCTGGTTTACCAACTTTCGTAACAACATTGTGGGATTTAATCTTTACAGATAGTGGATTTAGTACAACAGGATTATTATTATCTTTAGGTATTATAATCGGTGCAATAGTATTAATTGCAGGTGTTGTATTTGTACAACAAGCAGAGAGAAGAATTTCAGTACAATATTCTAAAAAAGTTGTTGGAAGAAAAATGATGGGAGCACAAAATACACATATTCCATTAAAACTAGCTATGGCTGGTGTTATGCCAATTATTTTTGCTTCATCATTTATGACATTCCCTGCAATGATTATTCAAATCTTTAACAGTGATATTGCTTCACAAACAGGATTTTTAGCAGGATTATATAAATTTTCTATTGCCACATCATCATCAAGTGTGGGAATAGGATATTCTATAGCAAATGCTATTGTATACTTATTATTAATTGTTGGATTCACATTTTTCTATACTTATGCAACATTTAATCCAGCAGAAGTATCAAGTAATATTAAGAAAAATGGAGGATTTATCCCAGGTATTAGAGCTGGAAAACCAACTACAGATTATTTATCATCTGTAATTTCAAAATTAACATTGTTTGGAGGATTATTCCTTGCAATAATTGCTATAATACCAATGTTCTTAAGATTTACAAGCTTGAATATAGCATTTGGTGGTACATCTATACTTATCGTAGTAGGTGTTGCATTAGAGACAATTCAACAATTAGAATCACAATTAGTTATGAGACATTATAAAGGATTTTTAGATTAATGAATTTTATGGACGAATTTTTGGGACGCTCTTTTTTGTTCGGATTTGTCAAATTCATTCAAATATGATTGGATTGATTTGGATTGGTTTGAATTTGTTTGGAGAAAAAGAGGTTTCAAATTAGATAAAAAAAGCAAAAATCTAACTTTTAACATGAGTTAGATTTTTTGTTTTGGCTTGAAGGTTAATAGTTTTGGGAAAAGGTAAAAATTCATATGAATATTCTAAACAATTCTTGAATATTTTATAAAAAACCTTGATATTTTGCTACTTTTGTAGTAGAATATGTGAGTAAAAAAATAATATAAAGGAGAGCGTTAAATATGATTATAATAATGTTAGGAGCTCCTGGAACAGGTAAAGGTACAGTTGCAGGTATTTTACAAGAAAGAATGAATATTAAACAAATTTCAACAGGAGATATTTTTAGACAAAATATACAAGAAGGAACAGAATTAGGTAAGATAGCAGATAGTTATATATCTAAAGGTGAATTAGTGCCAGATGATATAACTATAAATATAGTAAAAGATAGATTAGAAAAAGATGATGTAAAAAATGGAGCAATATTAGATGGTTTTCCAAGAACTGTTGCTCAAGCAGAAGCTTTAGATAAAATTTTAAGTGAAAATTCTAAAAAAGTTGATTTAGTTGTAAACCTTACAACTCCAGAAGAGGAAATAATAGAAAGAATAGTAAATAGAAGAATTTGTTCAAATCCAGATTGTAAGACTATATATAATTTACAATTAAATCCACCTAAAGAAGAAGGAATTTGTGATAAATGTGGTTCTAAATTGGTTCAAAGAAAAGATGATACAGCAGAAACTGTAAAATTAAGAATAGATACATATATGAATCAAACTAGTCCATTAATTGAATATTATAAAAAACAAGGAAATTTATATGAAGCTTTAGTTAGCAAAACAATTAATAAAATGGGAAAAGATGTGGCAGAAGATATAGCAGAAATGTTCTAGTTAAAAATTTGATCGAGATGAGATTTTATTTTAAATAGAAATTCTGTAAAATTTTATGAAGATTATTGAATTTATATAAAAAATAAACGTATTTTTTAGAAAAGAGGTAGTAATTTTGGTAACAATAAAGTCAAAAAAAGAAATTGAATTAATGAGAGAAGCATGTAGAGTAGTGGCATTAACCTATAAAACATTAGAAGAAAAAATAAGACCAGGTATGTCAACTTGGGAATTAGATGAAATTGCAGAGCATACAATGAGAAGTTTAGGAGCTATTCCTGCAGAAAAAGGTTATGATATAGGAATAAAAGGTGTTCCAAAATTCCCGGCTTCAATTTGTGTTTCTATAAATGATGAAGTTATTCATGGTATCCCTTCTAAAAAACGTTTTATTAAAGAAGGAGATATAGTAAGTATAGATACAGTAGCTTTAAAAGATGGATTTAATGGTGATGCAGCAAGAACATTTATTATAGGTGATGTACCAAAAGAAACTAAAAGATTAGTTGATGTCACAAAGCAAGCATTTTTTGAAGGTATAAAATATGCTAAACCAGGTAATAGATTAGGTGATGTTTGTCATGCAATAGGAGAATATGTACATTCACAAGGCTTTTCAGTAGTTAGAGAATTTCAAGGTCATGGAATAGGTAGAGAGATGCATGAAGATCCAGGTATTCCAAACTATGGAAAAGCTGGTAGAGGAATAAGACTAGAGCCTGGAATGACACTTGCTATAGAACCTATGGTTATTCAAGGAAAACCTAATATTTTAGAACTTGATGATGGTTGGACTATTGTAACAGAAGATGGATCATTAGCAGCTCATTATGAAAATACAATTTTAATTACAGAAAAAGAGCCAGAGATATTGACAATTTTATAAAATTGATGTATACTATAGTAGTTATAGTGCAAAATGGACAAATTTTGCAAAAAAAAATTAAAAAATAGCTCTTTATAGGGGGGAGAAATTTTGGCAAAGGAAGATGTTATAGAAGTAGAAGGAACGGTAGTGGAAGCATTACCAAATACTAATTTTAAAGTAGAATTAGAAAATGGGCATCAAATTTTAGCTCATATTTCAGGGAAACTTCGTATGAATTATATAAAAATTCTACCAGGTGATAAAGTAAAAGTTGAACTTTCACCATACGATTTAACAAGAGGTCGTATTACTTGGAGAGCGAAATAATAATAATATGTTAAAGATTAACCCATCTATATATATCAAAGAATAATAAAATTTGATCTATGTTAAAATTTATAAGTGAGTATTAAGTGATTCTATAAATTTCAATGTAGAGATTTTATTATTACAATCAAGGAGGTGCTAAAAATGAAAGTAAGACCATCAGTAAAGAAAATGTGTGACAAATGTAAAGTAATCAAAAGAAAAGGGGTTATTAGAGTTATATGTGAAAACCCTAAACACAAACAAAGACAAGGTTAATTTAATTTTAATTTAGTTTATAACACAAATGAGGTAGCGGCTGTGAAACCAAATATGGTTTACATATCAAATTTGTGTTTATATATATTGTTATCGGATATTTTAAAGACCGCTATTGGCGCATTTCACTTTAAAATATAACGGACAAGTAAAAAGAATATATTTGGAGGTGCAAAAAAATATGGCTCGTATTGCAGGAGTAGACTTGCCTAAAGAAAAAAGAGTAGAAGTAGGACTAACATATATTTATGGAATAGGACTATCTAGTTCTCAAAAAATATTAGCAAAAGCAGGAGTTAATCCAGACACAAGAGTTAAAGATTTAACTGACGAAGAAGAAAATGCAATTAGAAAAATAATTGATGAATCTTATAAAGTTGAAGGAGACTTAAGAAGAGAAGTTGCTCTTAATATAAAAAGACTTACTGAAATTGGATGCTATAGAGGATTAAGACATAGAAGAGGATTACCAGTAAGAGGGCAAAGAACAAAAACAAATGCTAGAACAAGAAAAGGTCCTAGAAAATTAGTAAGTAAAAGTAAAAAATAGAAACTAATAAAATTTTCCAATAAGGAGGGAATTTAATAATGGCTAACAAAAATACAGCTAGAAAACCTGTAGCTAGAAGAAATAGAAAAAACATTGAAAAAGGTCAAGCTCATATTCATTCAAGCTTTAACAATACAATTGTTACAATAACAGATACTCAAGGAAATGCAATTTCTTGGGGAAGTGCTGGTGAATTGGGATATAAAGGATCTAGAAAAAGCACACCATATGTTGCAGGACAAGTAGCAGAAGTAGCTGCAAAAGCTGCTATGGAACATGGTTTAAAAACAGTAGAAGTATTTGTTAAAGGACCAGGTTCAGGTAGAGAAGCTGCTATTCGTGCTCTTCAAACAGCAGGTCTAGAATTAAGTAGTATTAAAGATGTAACACCAATACCACATAATGGATGTAGACCACCAAAAAGAAGAAGAGTATAATAGAATATAAGGTGTAAATTTATTAATTATAAATTGAAAATAAAAAGTTTAAATATAGCTAAAAGAGATAACTTTATTGATTTTGTAATATAATAGTTGAATTATATTTGAAATTAATTTTTTAGTTAGAAATTTATTATGGAAAATTTATATATGAGAGAATTATTAAAGATATAAAAAATCCATAAAAAGTATATCTCTATGATAATAATAGAAAGGAGTAAAAAAATGGCTAGATATAAAGACGAGCAATGTCGTATATGCCGTAGAGAAGGACAAAAATTGTTCTTAAAAGGTTCAAGATGTTATACAGATAAATGTAGTATTTCAAGAAGAAATTATGCACCAGGACAACATGGACAAAAAAGAGCAAAACTTTCTGAATACGGAACTCAATTAAGAGAAAAACAAAAAACAAAATCATATTATGGAGTTGGAGAAAAACAATTCAGAAAATATTTCGAAATGGCTTCTAATTTAAAAGGAGTACCTGGAGAAAATTTATTAAAAATATTAGAAAGTAGATTAGACAATGTTGTTTATCGTTTAGGATTTGGAACATCAAGAGCACAAGCTAGACAATTTGTTAATCACGGACAATTTGAGGTAAATGGTAAAAAAGTAGATATACCATCATATTTAGTGAAACCAGGAGATGTTATCACAATAAAAGAAAATAAAAAAGATAACGCTACACTAAAAGTAAATATCGAAGAATCAAATTCAAGACCAGTTCCAGCATGGCTTGAAAGAGACAATACAAACTTCAGTGGTAAAGTAATTAGATTAGCAGTAAGAGAAGATATAGATTTACCAATAGAAGAACATTTGATAGTAGAGCTTTACTCAAAATAGTAGTGTTAAAAAGTAAGTGTGAAGGTTTTATCAAAACTTTAAAATTTTACTTAAATAACCTAGAAAGTTTTAAAATGAATGAGAGGGTAATCTCATATTAGGAGGTAAAAATGATAGAATTTGAAAAGCCAAATATTGAATGTTTAGAGGTAGACGATGCAAATAATTATGCTAAATTTGTTTGTGAACCATTAGAAAGAGGATATGGTGTAACAATAGGAAATTCTTTGAGAAGAATTTTACTTTCATCACTTCCAGGATGTGCAATAACAAGTGTTAAAATTGAAGGAGTTTTACATGAATTCTCTACAATACCAAATGTAGTAGAAGATGTACCAGAAATAATTGTAAACTTAAAAAATGTAAGATTAAAATCTGAAGATAATGAAGAGAAATTATTAAGAATAGATTTTAAAGGTGAAGGAGAAGTTACAGCAGCTGATATAGTTACAGATGGGACAGTAGAAATTTTAAATCCAGATTTACATATTGCCACAGTTTCAGAAGGTGGAATATTAAGAATGGAAATGACTGCTGATAAAGGAAGAGGATATAATTCAGCAGAAAAAAATAAAAAGCCAAATCAAGATATTTCAGTATTACCAATAGATTCAATATATACACCAGTTAAAAAAGTTAATTATCAAGTAGAAAATACTAGAGTTGGTCAAATGGTAGATTATGATAAATTAATAATAGAAGTATGGACTGACGGAAGCTTAAAAGCTCATGAAGCTTTAAGTTTAGCTGCAAAAGTTATGACAGGACATTTAGAATTATTTATCGATTTATCAGAAGCAACAAAAAATACACAAGTAATGATTGAGAAAGAAGAATCTAAAAAAGAAAAAGTACTAGAAATGTCTATAGAAGAATTAGAATTATCTGTAAGATCATTCAATTGTTTAAAAAGAGCAGGAATTGCTACTGTTGAAGATTTAATCAGTAAATCTGAATCAGATATGATGAAAGTAAGAAATTTAGGTAAAAAATCATTTGATGAAGTAACTGCTAAATTACATTCATTAGGCTTAAACTTTGCACAAGAAGAAGAATAAGAAAGTGAGAATAAAAAATAGATAAAAGATAACATATAAAGGAAGGTGAAAAAATTGGCTACTAATAGAAAATTAGGAAAAACTACTGATATAAGAATGGCAATGTTAAAAACTTTAACAACAGATTTATTAGTTCATGGAAAAGTTGAAACAACATTAGCTAGAGCAAAAGAAGTAAAATCAATTGCAGATAGCATTATATCATTAGCTATAAAAGAAAAAGATAATTTTGAAGAAGTAGAAGTTAAAATAAGTAGAGCAAAATTAGATACAAAAGGAAATAAAGTTACAGAATTAGTAAAAAGTAAAAATGGTAAAGAATATTTAAAAGTTGTAAAAGAAGAAGTAACAGAAAAAAGACAAAAAGATATGCCATCAAGATTAAATGCTAGAAGAAAAATAATGAGAAAAGTAAATAAAGTAAAAGATAGTGATGGTAAAAATATTGATGTACCTTCAATATTATTCAATGAATTAGCACCAAAATATGCTGGAAAAAATGTAGGTGGTTATACAAGAATTGTTAAAGCTGGTCCAAGAAGAGGAGACGGAGCAGAAGTTGCTATTTTACAATTAGTATAATA
>CALXJT010000038.1 GCA_944388695.1 uncultured Clostridia bacterium | reverse complement strand
AAATCAAAAATATAAAACGAGAATATAACAACACTTTTTAGAAAAAAGTTGTTGCATTGGCAATGAAAATTTTGCTATGTAATGAAAAATAGCTAAAATCAAGAAAAAATGTTGACATTGAAGTAAAAAAATGGTAGAATATAAACTGTTACAAAATTAGAAAAATTTTGTAGCAGTTTTATATTATTATAGGAGGTGAAATTTAAGTGCCAACAATTAATCAATTAGTAAGAAAAGGAAGACAAACAGGAGTAACAAAATCAAAATCTCCAGCATTACAACATGGATGGAACTCAAAAAATAAGAGATTAACAAACAACAGAGCTCCACAAAAAAGAGGAGTATGTACAGTTGTAAAAACAGTTACACCTAAAAAACCAAACTCTGCTTTGAGAAAAGTTGCCAGAGTTAGACTTTCAAATGGTTATGAAGTTACATCTTATATCCCAGGTATAGGACATAACCTACAAGAACACAGTGTTGTATTAATCAGAGGTGGTAGGGTAAAAGACCTTCCAGGTGTTAGATACCATATCATCAGAGGAACATTAGATACAGCAGGTGTTAAAGACAGAATGCAAGCACGTTCAAAATACGGAGCTAAAAAACCAAAAAAATAAAATTAATGAAAATAGAAGTATGAGAGAAATTAAAAAATTTCAAATATAAAACTTCTATAAAAAATTGAAAATTAATTAGTGCTTGTACTCTTACTAAACTTAAGGTACTTAAATTTAGAATAGATTATTAAGCACTATGCGGGAAAGTAAAACTTTCCAGAGTAACTTTGATATTTATTTAAATATCACGTAGAATTAGTAAAACTAATATCTTATAGAAAAGGAGTGAAGAATAGTGCCAAGAAGAGGATTTATCGCAAAAAGAGATGTTTTACCAGATCCAATTTATAATAGCAAAGTTGTTACAAAATTAGTAAACAATATAATGTTAGATGGTAAAAAATCAGTTGCTCAAAAAATAGTATATGATGCATTTGATATCATAAAAGAAAAAGAAGGAAAAAATCCTTTAGAAGTTTTTGAAGCAGCTTTAGAAAATGTAATGCCAGTTCTTGAAGTTAAAGCAAGAAGAGTAGGTGGAGCTACATACCAAGTTCCATTAGAGATAAGACCAGAAAGAAGACAAACTTTAGGTTTAAGATGGCTTGTAACTTATGCTAGAAATAGACATGAAAAAACAATGGCAGCAAAATTAGCTGGTGAAATTATGGATGCTGTAGCTGGAAACGGTGGAGCATTTAAGAAGAAAGAAGATACACATAGAATGGCTGAAGCTAATAAAGCTTTCGCACACTACAAATGGTAGGATTTTGATGAAAAGCAGCAATCTGCACATTTTTGCCATTTTGGGCAAACATCGATGTACACATGTACTATCTCAGCTTGCCCAAAATAACAAAAATGCACATCTTACTACTTTTCATCAAAATCAGGTCTAGCCAAGGAGGATAAGTAGAATTTGAGTATTTTATTATTTTGAAGTAAGCATCGATGTACACACGTACTATCTCAGCTTGCCCAAAATAACAAAAATGCACATCTTACTACTTTTCATCAAAATCAGGTCTAGCCAAGGTAGAATAATAAATTCGTTTATTTTTAACGAGAGGGGGAAATAATAGTATGGCAGGAAGAGCTTATCCATTAGAAAGAACAAGAAATATAGGAATCATGGCTCACATTGATGCTGGTAAAACAACAACTACAGAGAGAATATTGTTTTACACAGGTAAAACTCATAAAATAGGTGAAGTTCATGATGGTGGAGCTACAATGGACTGGATGGAACAAGAACAAGAAAGAGGTATTACAATTACTTCTGCTGCTACAACATGTTTTTGGAATAATAATAGAATAAATATTATTGATACACCAGGACACGTTGATTTTACAGTTGAGGTTCAAAGATCTTTAAGAGTTCTTGATGGTTCTGTTACAGTTTTAGCAGCTAAAGGTGGTGTTCAACCACAAACAGAAACAGTTTGGAGACAAGCTGATAAATATCATGTTCCAAGAATGGTATATGTAAATAAAATGGATGTTACAGGAGCTAATTTTCAATTATGTATTGATCAATTAAAAAATAGATTAAAAGCTAATGCTGTAGCAATTCAATTACCAATTGGAGCAGAAGATAATTTCCAAGGAATTGTTGACTTAATTAAAATGAGAGCTTTTATTCATAAAGACGATTTAGGAAAAGAAATTGAAGAATGTGATATTCCAGCAGAGATGATGGAAGATGCTAAAAAACATCGTGATATTATGATAGAAGCTGTTGCAGATCAAGATGAAGAATTAATGATGAAATATCTTGATGGTGAAGAACTAACAGAGGAAGAAATCAAGAGAGGATTAAGAAAAGGAACAATTGCTAACACAATAGTTCCAGTAACATGTGGTTCTTCATATAAAAATAAAGGTGTTCAAGAATTATTAAATGCTATAGTTGATTATATGCCATCACCACTTGATATACCACATATCAAAGGTGTTGATTTAGAAGGTAATGAAGTTGAAAGAAAAACATCTGATACAGAGCCATTTGCTGCTTTAGCATTTAAGATTGCTACAGATCCATTTGTTGGAAAATTATGTTTCTTTAGAGTTTACTCTGGAACATTAGAAGCTGGTTCAACAGTTTTAAATTCTAACAAAGATAAAAAAGAAAGAATTGGAAGAATTCTTCAAATGCATTCAAATCATAGAGAAGATATAGATAAGGTTTATGCTGGAGATATAGCAGCTGCAGTAGGTTTAAAAGAAGTAACAACAGGTGACACATTATGTGATATGAACGCACCAGTTATTTTAGAATCAATGGAATTCCCAGAGCCAGTTATCGATATAGCTATAGAGCCAAAAGATAAAGTAGCTCAAGAAAAAATGGGTATTGCACTTGCAAAACTTGCAGAAGAAGATCCAACATTTAAAACTTATACAAACCAAGAAACTGGACAAACTATTATTGCAGGTATGGGTGAATTACACCTAGATATTATCGTTGATAGATTGAAGAGAGAATTTAAAGTTGAATGTAATGTAGGTAAACCACAAGTTGCTTACAAAGAAACAATCAGAAAGAAAGTTAAAGTTCAAGGTAAATTCATTCGTCAATCAGGTGGTAAAGGACAATATGGTGATGTTTGGTTTGAAATGGAACCATTAGAGCCAGGAAAAGGAATTGAATTCGAAAGCAAAATCGTTGGTGGAGCTGTTCCAAAAGAATATATTAAACCAATCGAACAAGGTATGAGAGAAGCTGCAGAAAGCGGTATTCTTGCAGGATACCCAGTTATCGATTTCAAAGTTTCTTTAGTTGATGGTTCATACCATGAAGTTGACTCTTCAGAAATGGCATTCAAAATTGCTGCATCTATGGCATTTAAAGAAGGATGTAAACAAGGTGGAGCAGTTATATTAGAGCCAATTATGAAAGTTGAAATTACAGTTCCAGAAGAATATATGGGAGATGTAATTGGAGATGTAAACTCTAGACGTGGTAGAATGGAAGGTATGGATGGTAATGACGGAATGCAAGAAATTCATGCATTTATTCCATTATCAGAAATGTTTGGTTATGCAACTGACTTACGTTCTAAAACACAAGGTAGAGGAACATATTCTATGGAACCATCTCATTACGAAGAAGTTCCAAAATCAATATTAGATCAAATCATTTCATCAAGAGCTAAAAAAGCAGAATAATAATAAAGATGAATGTAGAAATAAAGGTCAATTAAAAAAATAACTTCTACAAGTAAAAGTTGTAGAAGTAAAATGCTACTAGATAATAGTTTTTAAAATAAAAAAAGCTAAAATCATAAAATTTATTAAAACACTTGCATTTTTCAAAGAAATGTTGTAAAATGCAAGTGCAAAGAATAAGTTATTAACTTTAAATTAAAATATAGAGATAGATTAAACTATCAAATAAAAAGGAGGAATTTTAAAATGGCAAAAGCAAAATTCGAAAGAACAAAGCCACACGTTAACATTGGTACAATCGGACACGTTGACCATGGTAAAACAACAACAACAGCAGCTATTACAAAATATTTATCATTATTAGGAAAAGCTAAATATGAAGCTTATGATCAAATCGACGGAGCTCCAGAAGAAAAAGCAAGAGGAATCACAATCAACACAGCTCACGTAGAATATGAAACAGATAACAGACACTATGCACACGTTGACTGCCCAGGACATGCTGACTACGTTAAAAACATGATTACAGGTGCTGCTCAAATGGATGGTGCAATATTAGTTGTATCTGCAGCTGATGGACCAATGCCACAAACAAGAGAGCACATCTTACTTGCTAGACAAGTTGGTGTTAAATACATCGTTGTTTACTTAAATAAATGTGATATGGTTGATGATCCAGAATTATTAGAATTAGTTGAAATGGAAGTTAGAGACCTATTATCAGAATATGGTTTCCCAGGAGATGAAATTCCAATCGTAAAAGGATCTTCATTACAAGTATTAGAAAGTTCATCAACAAATCCAGATGATGAAGTTTACAAACCTATGAAAGAATTAATGGAAGCAGTTGATAGTTATATACCAACACCAGAAAGACCAATCGATCAACCATTCTTAATGCCAGTTGAAGACGTATTCACAATTACAGGACGTGGTACAGTTGCAACAGGTAGAGTAGAAAGAGGAGAAGTTAAATTACAGGACGAAGTTGAAATCGTTGGTTTATCACAAGAAAAGAGAAAAACAGTTGTTACTGGTGTAGAAATGTTCAGAAAATTATTAGACCAAGCTGAAGCTGGTGATAATATCGGTGTTCTATTAAGAGGTATTGATAGAAAAGATATCGAAAGAGGACAAGTTCTATGTAAACCAGGAACAATTCATCCACATACAAAATTCACATCAGAAGTATACGTTTTAACTAAAGATGAAGGTGGAAGACATACTCCATTCTTCAATGGATATAGACCACAATTCTATTTCAGAACAACAGACGTTACAGGTGTTATTGAATTACCTGCTGGAACAGAAATGGTTATGCCAGGTGACAACGTATCTATGACAATTGAATTAATTACACCTATCGCTATCGAAAAAGGATTAAGATTCGCTATTCGTGAAGGTGGTAGAACAGTTGGTTCAGGTGTTGTTGCTGATATAATTGAATAATCTGAATAATAAAGACACGCTTTTTTGTTTGAATAATCGAACAAGAGCGTGTTTTTTTGTGGCTGACAGCCTATTGATTTTATGTAAATTTTATAGTATAATATATATGTATCAGTTGTTGAAATTGAAAGGAGAAAAAAATGAAGAAAACAGAGCTCGAAAAGACTATTGAGAAACTTATTGTGGCAGCAAAAAAGGAGAATGTAACTCTTTCTGAACTTAACCGGATGTTAAGAAAAGAATATATTTCTTTTGATGACCGGAAGTATAATGAAAAATTGAAGATTTTTTTTAACTCTTTGAGAAAAGAAGGTTTTTCAATTTCGAAAAAGAAAGAGGAAATTTTTTCAGCATTTTTATATGTCTACTGTAGGAACTATAGTTGTGATAAAGAGGCTATACATTACCGACGAGACGTATATAAATTGATTGAAGGGAAAGTAACCAGAAATCAAGTTATTGCGTATGAAACAGAACTCTGTGAAATCATTGTGGATGCATTTCCAGATGAAAAATTTCATGGAAAGCGAAAAAGTGAAATTTTGCATAAGATGGCTGATTCGGTTAATGATGCAAAACTTTAACCATAAACCGATGTATTACGAAAGTAGTGCATCGGTTTTGTGGTTTTATTAATTTAATTGAGGTATTATATAAAATAATAGAATTAAAGTAAAATATTGGTTAATAAAAAAACTAACTTTTATTTTGAATGCGGAAAAATTTATATTGTAGAGAGATTTATGTTATAGAAAAATTTATATTATAGAAAATATATGTTATTAAAATTTATATTATAGAAAATATATGTTATTAAAATTTATATTATAGAAAATTTATGTTATAAAAATTTATATTATAGAAAATTTATATTATAGAAAATATAATTGACATAATTCAAATAACATGCTAAAATAGGTGCATAATCTTTAGGAGGTAAATACCATGTTTGATTATCGGCGAAAATTAAAAGAATTGAATCGAATTTGTAAGGAGACAGAGGATGCACGAAAAAAGTTGCAATCACAGTGTGAGAATGAAATGTTAAAATTACACAATGAAGAACTAAAAGAAGTTTCTTTCACAAACGATTCGGAAGAAATAAAAATGATTCATCAGAAATATGCTGAAAAGATTAAAGATTGTATTGAAAAGTATGTAATGAAAGATCAGGAATTAAGCGAAGAATTTTCCCGAAGATTAAAGAGTTATTAAGCCGATATAGCCCAATTACTTTTTGTGATTGGGCTATAAGCTATATATACTATAAAAAGCTAAAAAATTTGATTGAAAATAATATATTATAGGAAAATATTTTATTTAGAAGGTATATTAAAGAAAAAGACAGAATAAAGAAAAAGAGATAGGTTAAAGAAAAATAGATGAAATAAAGAGAAGATGAAATAAAAAGAAGATGAAATAAAGAGAAGATGAAATAAAGAGAAGATGAAATAAAGAAAAGATGGAATAAAGAAAAGGTGAAATAAAGAAAAGATGAAATAAAGAAAAGACGAAGTAAAGAAAAGGTGGAGTAAAGAAAAAGATGAATTAAAGAAAAAATACTTGCTTTTTTCTAAAAATAATAATAAAATATTCATGTTAAAGATATAATTAAACAAGTACGATTTGGAGGAATTTATCATGAAGATTATTTTAGATGCAATGGGTGGAGATAACGCACCAGATGCCAATATAAAAGGAGCAGTAAACGCAGTAAAAAAAGTGAAAGCAGAGATTGTTTTAGTTGGAAAAGAAGATATTATAAGAGCTAAAATAAAAGAATTTTACGGAAAAGAAATGGAAGAAATTTCAGATAGATTAAAAATCAGAAATGCAACAGAAACAATTGAAATGGAAGATACACCAACACTTGCAATAAAACATAAAAAAGACTCATCAATGGTAGTAGGATTTAAAATGTTGAAACAAGATGAAGGAGATGTATTTATTTCTGCTGGAAATTCAGGAGCTTTATTAACAGGAGCAACACTTTTAGTTGGTAGAATAAAAGGAATAGATAGACCTGCTTTAGCAGGAATATTGCCAGCATATCATAGTCAGTTATTATTAATTGATGCAGGTTCAAATACAAATTGTAAGCCAATAAATTTATTACAATTTGCGCAGATGTCAACTATTTATTTAAGAAATACATATGGTATTGAAAATCCTGCTATAGGACTTTTAAATATAGGAACAGAAGAGACAAAGGGAAATGATTTAGTAAAAGAAAGTTATCAATTAATAAAAGAAAAAGCAGAAGAACTTAATATTAATTTTGTAGGAAATGTAGAAGGTAGAGATGCTTTTTCTGGAAATATCGATGCTATTGTTACAGATGGATTTACTGGAAATGTTTTTCTAAAAACTACTGAAGGTGTAGGAAAATTTGTAAAGAAATCATTATCAGAGAGTTTTCTTAAAAATTTATTATCTAAAATATTAGCTATACCTGCTCTTCCAGCATTAAAAAGATTTAGTAAAGTAATGGATTATAAATCATATGGTGGAGCATTGTTTTTAGGAGTAAAAAAACCAGTTGTAAAAGCTCATGGAAGTAGTGATGAATTATTGTTTGAATATACAATTATTCAAGCAGAGAAATTTGTTGAGAATAAAGCAGTAGATAAGATGATAGAGGAATTTGAGAAAACTTCTAATAAAGATAAAAAAGAGAATGCTTCAAACAGTGAGAATTAAAGAATAATTGATTCTTATAATTCTAAAAGAATTATTTTGAGTATATTTAAAACAGTGATAATTAAACTAATACTGACTTGGGAGTACAAAAAAGAAAATATTTTAGAAAATTACTTGACAAAATTATAAACATATAATATAAAGATGTTATGAAAATAAGCAAATGAAATATAACATTTGAAACTTGAGAGGAGGTGAACTCGGAAGATGAGTTCAGAAGAAATTTTAGAAAAAGTAAAAGGAATAATTGTAGACCAATTAGGAGTAGCTGATACAGCTGTTACTATGGAAGCTTCTTTCATTGATGATTTAGGTGCTGATTCATTAGATATAGTAGAATTAGTTATGGCAATTGAAGAAGAATTTGATATCGAAATTCCAGATAGTGACGCAGAAAAAGTTGTAACAGTAGGAGATGTAGTTGACTATATCAAAGAAAATGTACAATAATGTGCGTTAATAATATATATGTTAGTGATAACATTATTGAAGACTAAAAACATTGGTGTTTTTAGTTTTTTCTATTTAAAAATAATCCTTCTAATTTGATGTAATATTATTAAATAAATAATGTCGCATTAAATTAGAAGGAAAAATTTAATTTTTTATTTAGATGTAACACTATTAATAAATTAGTAGATTATTAATTTATAAAGTTAATAAATTAATAAATCAATAAATCAATAAATTAATAAATCAATAAATTAATAAATTAATAAATCAATAAATTAATAAATTGGTAAATTAATAGATTAGTAAATTAGTAAATTAATAAATTAGTAAAGCAGTAAACTAATAAAATTAAAATTAATAGTATTTTATTCTAAATAATATTTGATAATATAGCATTATAATTATAAAGAATATCTTTAAAATAATATAATAAAGTTTTTCTTTCGACAGTATTTTTCAAATATATAGGTATGGTTAAGATAGTATCACTATCATCTTTTAAAAGAATTTCACCTATTTGACTGTTACCACTAATAGGTGCTTCAAAATTTTTTTCACAATTAATTTCAGTGTAAATGGAGTTTAAAGTTTCTTTTTTTATTGCAGTTATATCATAAGGTAAAGTTCCCAAATTTAAATCAATATCATTTATAATACCTTTTTGAAAAGAGAAGGAATTAAGATTTTCAGTCTTCCAGTTTTCAAAATCTTTATTAATTATTTCTTCTACATTTAATACATTATAATTTTCAAAAGTATATTCAATTAAAGAGATACTATCTTTTGTTCGATGATTTTTAGTATCACAACCTAGAACTACACAAATTATATCTAAATTATTCCTTTTACAAGCAGTTACTAAACATCTATTGGCACCATTTGTAAAACCAGTTTTTACACCATATACACCATTTAATACGCCTAGTAATTCATTAGTATTATGGATAGATTTTGGATATCCATTTAGTGTAATATTATAATATTTTGTGCCAACAATTTTAGCAAATGTAGAATTATTTAGAGCATAATTTGTCAATATTGCCAATTCATATGCAGTTGTATAATGATTTTCTGAATCTAATCCGTGAGGAGTTTCAAAATTTGTATTTACAAGATTTAATTCTTTTGCTTTATCATTCATCATTTTAGCAAAATTTTCAACATTTCCACCAGCATATTCAGCAAGAGCTACTGCTGCATCATTTCCTGAACAGAGCATTAAACCATATAATAAGTCAATTACTGTTATTTTGTCACCAGTTTTTAGCCCTAATCTTGAACCGCCAGTACCTGCAGCTTTTTTTGAAATTGTTACTGTTTCATTTAAATTACAATTTTCTAATATTATTGTTGCTGTCATTATTTTTGTTGTTGATGCCATTTTCTTTTTTTGTGTTTCATTTTTGCCAGTAAGAATATTGTTAGAATTTCTATCTATAACAACATATGCTCTTGCATTTATATTATTTAATCTATTAGTTGTGTCAGAATTTGTATTGATAGAATTATTGATTTCAATTGTTTCATCTTGCTCTATTTCTATATCATCTGCATAGCAAGTGTTTATTAAAATATTTGCAATTAAAAAAAGAATAATAAAGATTTTATAAATATATTTTTTCATAAAAATAACCTCTATATAATAATATAAGATTTATTTAAAAATATGATAATATTTGTTATAGGTTTACAATAGATATGTCACATTAAGAGATAAAAATAAAAGAGGAAGTATCCAAAAATATGATAATATTTGTGTTATTGACATAATAGATGAAAGATGCTAAAATATACCTCATATAAAAGGTATTTATCCTTTTCTGTATAATATAGAAGGGATATATACTCCTTCTATATTAGTAACTTTAGTTATTAGTTTTAGAAGGAGAAAGAGTAATATGTGGAAGAAGAGAATTTTTGCAATAGCTTGTGTAGTATTTCCTATTTTAGCAGGTGCATTTTTTGGACTTTTTATAGTAGCACCATATAAAATTATCATGTGTACTTTTTTTGTGTGTGCAGTATTAATGTCAGCTTATCTTTATTTTTTTCTTTATATGAATAAATCTAAAAAGAAAAAAGAAAATATTCAGATAGAAGAAATAAATAATCTTTTTGTGAATAAAAAGTTTATAGAAGTTACTTTGAATCTTGAATATTATTCTAAATTCAGAAAGGAGAAAAATGATATTTTATTATTATTGATATTAGATACTTGCCAGGAAAAAGAATATTTGAAATTTTATGCATATTTACTAGAAGATGAGATAAAAGATGAACTTGGATTATTTCCTATTTTTATTAGTGTGAAGGCACAAGATGGAAGTGAAATATGTGGGGAATATATAAATTATGAAAGATTTTTGGAAAAATATAAGATAAAAAATTCATAAACACATATTGTAAACAGAAACTGGTAACTATTGAAAAAATGGTTACCAGTTAAAATTTGGTTTTAGATATATAATTTTAAATCATTTAATTCATTTAATTTTATGTAAATTCTGCAAAACTATTGATTTTGTAACAAAAATGTAATATAATTGTAATGTAGCCTTAATTCAAAAAAGGACAGAAAAATATAAGTATCCGTAAGGTTTTATGAATTAAAGCAAATAAAAAAATATGGAATTAAACATAAGAAAAAGAATAAGTAGAAAGTAATATAATTAAAGGAGAAGTGAAAAAATGAAAATTCGTAGAAGAAATATTATATTAACAGTTCTAACAATTCTAGTAATGTTAATAGCATTAATTCCAAGCAATTCAAAAGCGGCAACTTTACAACCGCCAATATATTTGGGAATACAAGAATATAGAACAAATTCAGAACCTGTAAATATGGCATATGGAATAGGAAATCCAGATAAAAACGGTTCTACAGTAGATTCAATGGTAGGAGCTAAAATCTGGGACATAGTAAAATATAATAGCTTATCAGATAATCAATATGACAATACAAAGAATTATTATTGTGTAAAAGCGGGTGTAGGATTTAGAAATACAGGTGATAAAGCAACATATGATGTTTCATACGATTTAAAGACAGATAGAGAAGAAATTTTAAATAGTAATAATAAGTATTTACAAAGTATAGCAACTATGGATAATGATACATATTACAATATATTAGGTTTAGCAGATATAATGTATTTACCAGGAGTATCTAGTGACGACTATAAAGATAAATTAATTCAAGATGCAGGTATATTACAAGAAGAATATCCAGTAGAAATAAAAGATTCAGATTTAGAAGCAATACAACAAGCAGCACTTTGGTATTTTACAAATTATGATGATGTATTATTTGATAAAATATATAATCAATATGGTAAAACAGGAGACAATGCAACATGGTTTACTTTTAAAATAAAAGATTCTGGATATGATTATCGTAGTTTAAGAGATTATCAAAATCCAGGACAAGTTCAAGAGGGAGAACAAAGAGAAAATCAAGCAATAGCAATATATAATTATTTAATTGATGCGGCAATAGAAAGAGGACAAGAATATAAAGCTGGAACAGCAGAGTCATTAACAAAAATAACATTATATGCAAATTCAAGTATAGAAGAAACACAACCAGTAATAGAAATAGAAAGAGAAGAACCAGAAGGAGAATATAATATACAATTAGTAAAAGTAGATTCATCAGATCCAAATAAAACTTTAAGTGGAGCGAAATTTAAAGTTACTTTTGCAGATGGTACATCTGGTGAATATACAACAAATGACCAAGGTATTATTTCAATACCATCAATAGTAATAGAAGAAACAGGAACAGATACAATCAAGATAGAAGAGATAGAAGCTCCAGAAGGATATAATAAATTAATAAATGAATTAGAAATTGAAATAACAAAATCTTTAGATGGAATAAGATATGTTCCAACAGATGTAAAAATTGTAAATTCTGATGTAGCTTTTGGAAGTACAGTATCACTAGATAGAGAAACAAATACAATTATTATAACTGTACCAAATAAAATGAAAAATGGTGTATATAATTTACAATTAGTAAAAGTAGATTCAACAGATTCAAACAAAACTTTAAGTGGAGCAAAATTCAAAGTGACATTAGCAGATGGAACATCAAGAGAATATGTAACAAATGAAAATGGAGAATTTTCTATATCAGATATACAAATATCAGAAACAGGTATAGATACAATAACAATTGAAGAAATAGAAGCACCAGCAGGGTATAATAAAATAATAGATACTTTAAAAATTGAAGTAACTAAAGGTGTAGATGGAAGTAAATATATAGTAACAGATGTCAAATTTTCTGATGATACGCAATCAAATGGAAGTACAGTCACATTACAAGGAAGTACAATTATAGTAACAGTTCCAAACGAAAAAAGTATTTTCGATTTAAAATTAGTTAAGAGAATTGTAGAAGTAAATGGTGAGACAGTTCCAGAGAGACTAGAAAATGTAGATATAACAGATTTAGCTAATGGAACATCAACAACAGCTGATTATCAAATGAATAAAGAACCAGTTACAGTAAAACAAGGTGATATAGTTAAATATACATTAAGAATATATAATGAAGGTGAAATGGACGGATATGCTTCAGAAATTTCTGAAGATATTCCAGATGGATTAGAATTCTTATGGTCAGAACTAGATGGTGAAGATTTAGAAAATGATACAACATTAACAGAAGAGGAAAAAGAGGCAATAAGATATAATCAAAGTATTTGGTCAATCAAAGAATTTAATGCAGAAACAAATAGAGTAGAAATGATAGCAACTGATTATTTAGCAAAAGGTAAAGGATTAGAAGCGGTTACAGAAGGAGCAAACTTAATAAAAGCATTTGACCCAGAAAAAGGATATATAGATACAGAGACAGAAAAAAATCCAGATTATAAAGAAGTATCTGTATATATGAAAGTAACTGCAGAAAATCAAACAGGATTAGTAATAAGAAATGAAGCTGCAATAACAGGTGATACAGACGAAAACGGTAATCCAGTTGATGATAGAGATTCAAAACCAGAAGATTGGGTTAAATATGAAGATGACGAAGATTATGATAATGTAGAATTAAAAATATTTGATTTAGCATTAAGAAAATTTATTATAGCAGTAAGTCCAGATGTAACAGTAGATGATGATGAATATTTACAAACTGAAAATGGTACATATACAAGAGCACCAGAAGTTGATACAAGTAGATTAAATACAGTAGATGAAAATGGAAATATGATAACAACAGCTACATATAATCATACAAAAGAGCCAGTAGAAGTAAATAAAAATGATTATGTTATATACATGTTAAGAGTATATAATGAAGGAGATGTAGCAGGATATGCAACAGAGATTACAGATTATTTACCTCAAGGGCTAGAATTTGTAGAAGGTGACTTTAATACACAATATGGTTGGGAAGTATCAGAAGATGGAAGAAAAGTTACTACAAGATATTTAGAAAATCAATTGATAGATGCTACAGAAACAGTTGATGGAAAAATTGTATTATCATATAAAGAAGTACCAATTATGTGTAGAGTTAAAGATACTGTAAATTATAGTGAAAATCAAACAAATATAGCAGAAATTTCAGAATCAAAAGACGAAAATGGAGAAGATGCTGTAGATAGAGATTCTGAAGAAAACAATGTAAATATTCCAAGTGATGAGGAATTACCAGGATATAAAGATGATGAAACAGGTGAATACATACCAGGACAACAAGATGATGATGACTTTGAAAAAGTATTTGTAAGACCATTTGATTTAGCATTAAGAAAATTTATAACAGGTTTAAATGATGAAGGAATAACAAATAGAGTGCCAGAACCAACATATGATGAAGGAACTGGAGAGATAACATATAATCATACAAAAGACCCAGTAGAAGTAGTAAATGGAGATACAGTTGTATATACAATAAGAGTATATAACGAAGGTGAAAAAGCAGGGTATGCAGAAGAGGTAGCAGATGATATCCCAGAATATTTAGAATTTTTACCAGATAATGAAGTAAACCAAACTTATAGATGGGTAATGTATGACGCAGAGGGTAATGTTACAGAAGATGTTGCGAATGCAGAAAGAATTGTTACAGATTATTTATCAAAAGCTCATGGAGAAGAAATGGCTAATCGGGGACGGGTCCCAATTGACCACTGATAATCCAAATTTAATTAAAGCTTTTGATAAAGAAGCGGGAATAACAGAGAATAATCCTGATTATAGAGATATAAGAGTAGCATTTAAAGTAGCGGTACCAGATAAATATACAGATATAATAACAAACCATGCACAAGTAGAAGAAGATGCTGATGAAAACGGAGATCCAATAGATGATATAGATTCAAATCCAGGAGAATGGAATGAAGGAGAAGATGACCAAGATATAGAAAACATCAAACCAGGATATTTTGATTTAGCATTAAGAAAATGGGTAACAGAGGCAATAGTAATAGAAGATGGAAAACAAACAGTAACACAAACAGGACATACACCAGACCAAGACCCAGAACCAGTAGTAAAAGTGGAAATACATAGAAATAAATTGGGAAAAGTAACTGTTAAATTTAGATACTCAATAAGAGTAACAAATGAAGGAACAATACCAGGATATGCAAAAGAGATAACAGACTATGTACCACAAGGGTTAAGATTTATTCCAGAAGATAATCCAGGTTGGACAGATGAAGGAAATAATGTAATATCAACAAGATTATTGGAAAATACATTATTACAACCAGGAGAGCATGCAGATGTAGAAGTTGTATTAACATGGATAAATGGAGAAGACACAATGGGATTGATGACAAATATAGCAGAGATATCAGAGGATGATAATGAAAAAGGAGTACCAGATATAGATTCAACACCAGATAATCAAGTAGATGGAGAAGATGATATAGATGATGCACCAGTAATATTATCAATATCAACAGGGCAGGCAAGAATATATTATGTGTTAGGATTTACAGTGTTAATGACAATTGCTGGGGGAATAGTACTTATTAAGAAGTTTGTGTTGTAGAAGAATTGGGCAATTGAAGAATTGAAATGGAATAATTAAATAATTAGAAAATTAGTCAATTAGATGATTAAATAATTGATTATAAAATAGGCTGAATGTCAATAGTTGGGGTGGAAAACTTTGAAGGTTTTCTACCTTAACTTTTTTGTATAATAGGAAAGTCATCAAAAGTTGATAACAAAGATTGTTTACATAAATACAAATAATAGACACAAGAAAACTACCAGAATAAAAGGAAAATTCTGGAGATAGACAAAAAGTATATAATTAATTATCCTTATAGATGTGATGGAAACCTCTCTTTGATACATAATCAATTGGAACACATTTATCG
>CALXJT010000037.1 GCA_944388695.1 uncultured Clostridia bacterium | reverse complement strand
ATAAATACAGCAATGAGAGAATTATTCTTACAAATAGTATATGGAAGAACACAAACAGCATTTTCAGAAGGAGGACTTCCAGTAGGAGCAGGACTAGAAGATTTAGGAAAAGGTCATACATCACAAGTAGGAACAATATATTCAAGTACATTAAAAGGACCTAGATATTTACAATTAACAGAAGGATACATAGTAGAACTAGGACTTGATAAAGATGACCAAATAATAGGATATAAATATGTTCATATGGGAAAAATGATGGATAACATCAAAAAAGGAATGGATCCAATGGAAGCAATAGAAAAAGCTTCTGGAACATATGGAAGATTTGACGAAGCAGTTAAGAAAATAGACCCTAGAAAAGAATAATAATATTAGAGATTAATAAGGAGGAATAATAAATGGCAGTAACATTTGAAAGTTATGAAAGAAGAATAGACCAAATAAAACCAGTAATGGAAAAATACGGAATAAAAGATTTTGAAGATGCATTAAAAATATGCACAGACAAAGGATTCAACCCATATGAAATAGTAAAAGGAGTACAACCAATCTGTTTTGAAAACGCAGCTTGGGCATATACTTTAGGAGCAGCAATAGCAATCAAAAAAGGATGCACAAAAGCAGCAGATGCAGCAAAAGCAATAGGAGAAGGATTACAAGCATTCTGTATTCCTGGATCTGTTGCAGATGATAGAAAAGTAGGATTAGGACATGGAAATTTAGCATCAATGCTATTATCAGAAGATACAAAATGTTTTGCATTTTTAGCAGGACATGAAAGCTTTGCAGCAGCAGAAGGAGCAATAGGAATTGCAAAATCAGCTAACAAAGTAAGAAAAGAACCATTAAGAGTAATCTTAAATGGATTAGGAAAAGACGCTGCACAAGTAATATCTAGAATAAATGGATTTACATATGTAAAAACAGAATTTGATTTCTTTACAGGAAAAGTAAATGTAGTAGAAGAAATACCATATTCAGATGGAGAAAGAGCAAAAGTAAGATGTTATGGAGCAAATGATGTTAGAGAAGGTGTAGCTATAATGTGGATGGAAGATGTTGATGTATCTATCACAGGAAACTCAACAAACCCAACAAGATTCCAACATCCAGTAGCAGGAACATACAAAAAAGAAAGATTAGCAGAAGGAAAGAAATACTTCTCTGTAGCATCAGGTGGAGGAACAGGAAGAACATTACACCCAGACAACATGGCTGCAGGACCTGCATCATATGGTATGACAGATACAATGGGAAGAATGCATTCAGATGCACAATTTGCAGGAAGCTCATCAGTACCAGCACACGTTGAAATGATGGGACTTATCGGAATGGGTAACAACCCAATGGTTGGAGCATCAGTAGCAGTAGCAGTAGCAGTAGAAGAAGCTATGAAATAAAATTATAAACAAGTTAATTTAAGAATATCAAGTGAACCTCAAGTATTAGACAGGAATGTTTAATACTTGGGGTTCATTTTTCGTCTAATAAAAAAATCATATAAAAATAGGCAAAATTTTTTCCAGGCAATTTGCTAAAAGCGTTGATATAGGCTAAAAGTATGAAAATATAATTACTTGGAAAAAAGTTGAAAAGATGTTGAAAAATAAGTGATTTTGAGATATTATAAAAATGTAAATTGTTGAAATTTAGTTGGGGTTAAACTTTAACATGAGATGTATTTAAATTTTTCCCTTATTGATTTTTATTTCTATTTCTTTTCCGTTAAACTTTAACATGAGATGTATTTAAATATTACTTTTGTAGAATTTGCTCAATTGTTTTTAGGTTAAACTTTAACATGAGATGTATTTAAATTTAGTAAACCAAAGATATGTCAGTGCAACAATTAAAGTCGAACATTAACATGAAATGTACTTAAATACTGACTTTTCTTAATTTATCCATATTGCTTCTCTGTTGAACTTTAATATGAGATATATTATTAAAGTTGAATGCATGCATAAATACACATCAAAGATTAAACCTTAACATAACACAAATAAAAATTTATTCAAAGTAGAGAAAATAAATAATAAAAAATAAAAATAGTGCCAAACTAAAATAAAAGGAGAGAAAAATGAAAAAAAAATATATAATCCCAATACTAATTATAATACTAATATTACTGTTAACAACATCAGTATTACTAATCTATACCAACAATATAAAAAATCTAACAACAGAAAGCACACTTAATAATCTAGGAGAGCTAACAACACAAGATGCAGAAAAAATAGAAAACACAATTCAAGAACATATAAGAATTTTAGAAACAATAACTAATGAAATAGAAGAAGAAAAACCGCAAAATGAAGAGCAATTGTTCAAGATATATGAAAGAAATTCAGGAAAAACTGAATTTTCAAGAATGGCAATACTATATGAAGATGGAAAAACAACCACAAGTGATGGAGGTATAGTAGATCTATCTGATGAAAAAGAAGAATTTTTCAAAACAGATGAGATACAAATTTCAAGAAGTAGAAAAAGTAAAGTAGATGAAGAAGAAATAAACATATATTCAAAGAAAATAAATTGGCTAAAACAAAATGTAGTAGTAATGTTAGTAGTAGAAACAAATAAGTATGAAGAAATGTTTACAAAAACAATTTACAATGGAAGAGGAATAGAGTGTATAGTAACAAGTAGCGGAGAGATTATAGCAAATTCAAGAAATGAAAAAAATGGAGAAAATATTTTTAATAGTCTAGAAAAAGCAAATACAAAAATAACTACACAAAATGAAGAAGCATTAAAAACGATGAAAAGTCAAATAAGCCAAAATGAAAAAGGACAAATAACATATAAGATAGAAAATCAAAAATATTATATAGCATATCAAAATTTAGGAGAAGAAAAGTGGAATTTAGTAATAATAACACCAGAAAGTATAGCAGAGACATTAAATAAAGTATTACAAACCACCATAACAGTATCAATAATTATAATACTTATAGTACTAGTAATTTCAAGCTATATAGTAGTTGCAAATATAAGAAAAAAAGAAAAAGTTTATAAATTAGCATATATAGATACCCTAACAGGTTTAGGAAATAAAAATTATTTCGAAGAGCAAGGAGAAAAATTTTTAAAGGAACATAAAAATCCAAAATATATGTTTATATTGGATATAGATAAATTTAAATCATTTAATCAGAAATATGGTCACGAAACAGGAGATAAATTATTAAAAGAAATAGGAAAGAAATTAATAGAAATATTAGGAGAAGATTGTATAATATGTAGAGAATCAAATGATATATTTGCAATATTAATGGAAACAAAAAAGCCAATAAGGAAAGTAGCAGAAGATTTATGTAGTAAATTAGAAAAAGTAGAGATAGATAATGTAGAATATATAATCGTAATATCATTAGGAATATACAAAATAAAAAATAATGGAGATAGAATTCAAAAAATAATAGATAAAGCATTAATTGCCCATAGTATAATTAAAGGAAACTATCATACAAAATACAACATATATGATGAAAATGATGAAAAGCAATTATCAAAAGAGCATGAAATAGAGGAGAATATGGAAAAAGCTATAGATGAAGAAGAATTTCTAATATACTATCAACCAAAAATAGATCTAGAAAAAAATAAAATGACATCAGCAGAGGCACTAGTAAGATGGGAGAAAGACGGAAAAATTATTCCACCAGATGAATTCATACCAGTATTCGAAAAAAATCAATTTATAATAAAATTAGACATATATATATTCGAGAAAGTATGTAAAGACTTGGCAGAGTGGAAAAAAATATATGGAAAAATACCACTTGTATCTATAAATGTTTCAAAAGAACATTTTATAAAAAATAATTTTATTTCAGAATATATTTCAATAGCCAAAAAATATAAATTAAGCCCAGAAGAAATAGAATTAGAAATAACAGAGAGTGCCACAGTAGATAAAAACATAGATGTAATAAAGATTGTAGAGAATATAAAAAAAGCAGGATTTATTGTATCAATAGATGATTTTGGAACAGGATATTCATCACTAAATTTATTACAAGATTTACCAATAGACACAATAAAAATAGATAAAACATTCATCGATAAAATAGATTTCAAAGAAAATGCTAACAATTTAGTAGACTATATCATATTAATTGCAAAAAAAAGAGGATTAAAAACAGTAGCAGAAGGAGTAGAAAGCATAGAGCAGATAGAATATTTGAAAAAAATGAAATGTAACTTAATACAAGGATATTATTATTCTAAACCATTAAAGAAAAAAGAATTTGAGGAATATATGAATAATAATATGTAAAATTTATATAAGATAAAAAGAAATTCAAAACTAGAACCTAATATCTGCTTTGAATTTCTTTTTTCTAAAAATAGAATTACTTTTACTTTTAGATTTAATATATTAAATATTTAAATTTTTATAAGTAAAATAAAAAGATAGAATTAATATATAAAATTATAAAAAGCTAAAGTTTAAGTCTCTCTAACAGTTTAAAAAGAAGAGAAAAAAATTTACAAAAAAACGAACAAATTTTCTAAAAAGTATTGACAAAATATAAAATACAATATAAAATAAGAACAACAAAAGCAAACAATATTTCGCAAAACAAGAATTTGATAAGGAGTGATAAAAATGAACCTAGTTAAAAAGAATATACAAATAAAAAGAACAGTAGAAACAAGCATAGAAAGACATCCTGTACCAATATTAGGAATAGATTACAAAGTAAAGATAGTATATAAAAATGTAAAAATGCCAGAACTAGATTTAGAAAATAAAACTATAAAAATATCACTTCCTAATAGATATAAAAAAACAGATAATCAAGAAATATTAGATTTAGCAATAGAAAAATTATATGAGCAAATAGCAAAAATAGAAATAGAAAGAGCTATGGAAAAAACAAGAATAATGTTAGGATTTGCTCCAGAAGACTATAAAATTCAAAACATGAAAAAAGAAATAGGAAGATGTATAGATAATAAAATAACAATAAATCCTAAAATAGTAATGTTTCATAGAGATGTTATAGATTTTATAGTATTACATGAATATTGTCATCTAAAATATAAAAATCATACAAAAAATTTCTATAGATTAATAGAAAAATATGAACCTAATTTTGAAAAATATGAAAAAAAAATAAAAGCAACATTATTTCAATATTAAAAATAATTGATTATAATTAAATATATTAATTAAAATATATTAAATTAAATGTATTAAATTAAACATATTTAATATATAATCTATATTAAGGAAACAAAAAATCTAACTCATATCAAGTCAGATTTTTTGTTTTTGAATCTTTATTCAAGATAATATCTTTCAAATTTTTGGAACCCTATATAGGACACCATCTATTGCTTACTTGAAATTATTAGTTTGCTGGTTATTACCATAAAATCTGCAACGTTACCCCAATTCCAGTATAATAGACTTTAAATCCATTTTCCCTTAATTTGTTTAGAGTTTTTTCACTAAAGCGGTAACGTCTTCTATAAATTGTTACACCAATTCGCTGAAAGAGTATTGCATGGTAATTAATAATAATTAGTAGATACAAATACTCCAAAGAACAAAAGAATTTATTTCTTGTCTTACTTTTTAGAATAGCATTATTGTTTTTTTCTTCTTTCCGTGTTTTCTTCTTTTCCTTGAACATACGAAGTTCCTCTGCTTTTTTAAACATAATTTTACCTCCATCTACATTTTCAAAGTAAGCATTTCTACTCAAAAGATAATTGAATTATACAATAATTTACATAATTTTTCAAGAGCCTCATAAAAAATTATATGTAGATTCGCAAGAGACAATGATTGAAAAAACATCTAATAAAAAAGTTTAAAATACAAAAAATGATAAAACAATCTTGTATCAATAAAAAAAATCATATATAATAATTATATGATGAAAGAAATAAAAGTAGAAAATAAATATAATGGAAAAAAATTAAATAAAATAATTTTAGAAAAAATCCCACAATTAAATTATAACTCTTTTAATAAATTATTAAGAAAAAAGGATATAAAAGTAAATAATAAAAGAATTAATAAAGACATTATAATTTATGAAGGAGATATAATTAATATATATATGCAAGAATCTATGAAAGAAAATCTAGTCCAGAAAGAAATAAAAATAATATTTGAGGACGAAAATATACTAATTGTAGACAAGCCATATAATTTGGAAGTAACAGGTGAAAATAGCTTAACACAAATATTACAACAAAAATATAATAATCCTGAAATAATGCCATGTCACAGAATTGACAGAAATACAACAGGATTAGTACTATTTGCAAAAAATAAAGAAGCTTTAGAAATTTTATTAAAAAAATTTAAAAATCACGAAATAGAAAAACATTATATAGCATGGGTATATGGAATACCAAAAAGAAAAAGTGCTAGATTAGAAGATTATTTATTCAAAGATACAAAAAAATCACATGTATATATTAGTAATAATTTTAAAAAGGGATATCAAAAAATAATCACAAGTTACAAAGTATTAGAAGAAAAAGCTGATAATACAAGTATATTAGAGATAGAAATAGAAACAGGGAAAACACACCAAATAAGAGCACATTTAGCATATATAGGATATCCTATAATAGGTGACGGAAAATATGGAAGAAACGAAATAAATAAAAAGTTCAATAAAAAATATCAGCAACTACATAGCTATAAATTAAAATTTAAATTTACCACAACTAGTGGAATATTAGAATATTTAAATGGAAAAGAAATTAAAGATATTAAAAATATAAATCAAATTTTTAAATATGATAAAAAATAAAATAATATAATATAAATCAAATCTTTATTAAACATGATAAGAAATAAAACAATATAAACCAAGTTTTATTAAACATGATAAGAAATAAAACAATATAAATCAAGTTTTATTAAATATAATAAAAAATAAAACAACATAAATGAAATCTTTAAACATAATAAAATAAATAAAATCAGCAAAAAGATATAAAGAATAAAATTTATAAGAGTAATAAAAATAGAGAAAACATTAATACTATAATTATTAATATTTTCTCTATCTTAAATTGTGGACTTTAATTTCTTGAGAGTTAAGATGTTTTTTTCATAGCGTTACAATAAAGCAATAAATAATGCGGGTAAAATCTAATGAACATAAAAATTTCCAATAAAAAAACAAGTATACTTTTATAATAAACCGATAAAAGAATTGCTGTACAAGCCACATGACAAGAATAATAGCTTTCAGATAGTTCATTTTTACGTATGCCATAATAGAAATAGCGCACTGAAAAATAGAAGTATAAATTGATTAATATAAGTCCACAAAGTTTAGAAAGAATCATAGAAACTCCTTTCAAAAAATTAACAACTAGTAACAATATAATGATAACACAAGTATACATAATTTACAAGTGCGGAATAAAAGAATTAATCAAAACAATAAAAGAATTAATCAAAAATTTCAATAATAAAGATATGATTAAAAATAATAAATTGACATTTTTAATTAGAGTTAATTATTAAATAATAGCTATATAGAAATTAAAAAAATCATAGAATTCTATTCATAATAAATAAAAATTTTAATATTTTCCAGAAAAAAAACAAATTTTTTTAAAAATATGATAGAATATGATAGAATATTAATAAATATGATAAAATAAATCTAATCAAATAAATCTAATCAAATAAAAACAATCTAATAAATAAGAAAAATCTAAAGTAAAAGAATAATCAAGGAGAATATAAAGATGTTAAATGATTACATAGAAGCAAAAAAAGAATTAGAAAAACAACTAACAAAATGGAAAGACGACAATTATATCAGAGAAATCTTAAAAGAAATAGACTTATATATAGAAAATATTATATCTGAAATCCAAAGAGAAGATATAATAAGTGATAAAATGAGTGTATTACATGAAAATTTCCTAAAAGAAGTAACAGTTTTTTTAAATATATGTAAAAACAAGAAAGGCAATATAGAAAAGCAAGATATCAGATTCTCAATAAAGATAATAGAAGAACTTATAAAAGAAATAGACAAAGAAACAGAAAAAATATGCCAAGCAGAAATTACAGATGTAAATGCAGAAATGAAGGTACTAGAAAGCATATTAAAAGAAGATGGATATTTAAATAATGATATAGAAAGGGGAATAAAAAATGGAAAATCAAAAAAATAATAACGAGGAAAACACAAAAAAAGAAATCAAAGCATTAGTAGAAGAAGGAGGAAAAATAACAGAAAATCAAATAGAGAATTCTTTAAATTATGATAATTTAACAGAAGAAGAAAAGCAATTAATTGAAAAAATAAATGAAAATGTCAATATTGAAGATTCTACAGCTGTTTTACAATATGGGGTAGAAGCACAAACTAAAATTTCTCAATTTTCAGACAATGTTTTAGAAGATGTAAAAAATAAAAGCACAGGAGAGATAGGAGATTTATTAACAGATTTAGTAGCAGAAATAAAAACTTTTGATACAGATGTAAATCAAAATAATAATAAAATATTAAAAATATTTAGAAATACAAAAAAACAAATAGCCAAACTTATTGCAAGATATAATACAATAGAAAATAATGTTGATAAAATAGAAAAAAATCTTGAAAACCATAGAATACAAATGTTAAAAGACATAATAATATATGATGAAATGTACGAAAAAAATTTAGAATATTTCAAGGATATATCATTGTATATAATTGCAGGAGATAAAAAAATAGAAGAACTAAAAAATGTAAAATTAAAAGAATTAGAAGAAAAAGCAAATCAAACTAAAGAGCAAATAGATGCACAAAAAGTTAGTGACATGAAAAGCATGATAGACAGATTTGAGAAAAAAATACATGACTTAAAAATAACAAGAATAATATCAATACAAATGGCACCACAAATAAGGTTATTACAAAATAATGAATCAGAATTAGTAGAAAAAATACAATCATCATTAATAAATACAATTCCATTATGGAAAAATCAGATAGTATTAGCATTAGGAATTACTAATTCAAAGCAAGCATTAGATGCTCAAAAATCATTATCAGATGCAACAAATGAGCTATTACAAAAAAATAGTGAATTATTAAAACAAGGTTCAATAGATATTGCAAAAGAATCAGAAAGAGCAATTATTGATATGGAAACATTAAAAACAACAAATAAAAATATATTAGAAACTTTGGACCAAGTTATTCAAATTCACGAAAGTAGCAAGCAAAAGAGAAATGAAGCGGAAAAAGAATTGACTACAATTGAAGAAGAATTAAAACAAAAACTTTATGAAATACAAGTAAAAAGCAAAAATAGTGAAGAAAATAAATAATATAATTATAATATTATATATAAGAAAAAAATAGAAATGATAAATAACAAAATTCAAAGAAATAAAGGCAATAAAGAAAAGAAGAAAAATTTTGCAAAAATTATTAATTCAAATATCAAATTTTAAATCCGATATTATTATTTAATAGGGAGATGTTAATTTTGGAAAACAATAATGAATTTAATAAAGGAATTAAAGAATTAAGTAATCTAAAAGAGAATATATACAATTTAAGAAAATTATTTGATGAAATAGAAAATGATAATGTAAAAAAATTATTAAAAGAAATAATAAAAATATCTGATAAAATATATAAAGAAGTTGTTGTAAACACTAATAAAATATATAAAATAGAAAAATTCAACAATTATTATATAATTACAGTAGAAAAAATTATAAATAAATATATAAAATTAACTAAAAGCAAAATTAATAATAGTGAAAGTGAAGCATTTTTTAGTAAAGTAGAAGAATTTTTAGAAAATGTTACTATAAGTTTTGATAATTTATATCAATCATTATTTAAAGATGAAGTAATTGATATAGATGCTGAAATTAAAGTAATGGAAAAAGAAATGAAATTATAGAAAGGAAATAAAATCAAATAATATGGAAAAAGAATTAGAAAATATAAAATTCAAATATCCATTTAGAGATTACCAACAAGAAACATTGACAATGCTAAAAAAATATATACACGACCGTAAACTCCATATTGTTGCAGCACCAGGAGCGGGAAAAACAATATTAGCACTAGAACTATTATTAAGAATAGGAAATAAAGCATTAATATTAGTTCCAACAATAGCGATTAAGGAACAATGGATAGAACGATTAAAAAAAGATTTTATAAATGGAGATAAAGAAGGATTAATATCATCAGAATTAGAAAATCCAAAAATAGTTACAGTAGACACTTATCAAGCTTTATATGCATTAAAAAGAAAACAAATTGACGTAAATAAAATAATTACAGAAAATAATATAAAAACAATCATATTAGATGAAGCACATCATTTAAGAAAAGTATGGCAGAAAACATTAAAAGAAATAACAGATAAATTAAAAAATTGCACAACAATATCATTAACAGCAACACCTCCATATGACAATGAAAAAGATTTTGACAATTATATGGATTTATGTGGAATAATAGATGCTAAAATTACAATACCACAATTAGTAAAAAGTAATTGTCTATGCCCACATCAAGATTTTATTTATTTTAATATACCAAGTTATGAGCAAGAAATAGAATTAGCAGAACATACAAGAAAAATAAATATATTTTTAGACAAAATATTTAATAATGAAAAATTAATAAAGATAATAGCATTACATGACTTTATTACTAATACAGAAGAAAACACAAATAAAATTTTAAATGATTTTGAATTTTTTATAGCATCTTTAAGTTTTTTACAAAAAGTAAATTGCTATATTCCAATAAAAGAAGAATTTAAAGGATTAAGAATTCCTCAACTAAATTTTTCAATGCTTAATATTCTTCTAGAAAAAATAATATTTGATAAAAAAACAATAGAGCAAGAACTTTTTAAAGAAGAAATAAGTCAAATAAAAAAAGAATTAATGGATTTAGGATGTATAGATGAAGATAATAATGTAAATTTAAAATATAATAAAAAAATATCAAACTTACTAACAAGAAATTATGGAAAATTAGATAGTATATGTGAAATAATAAATATAGAAAAACAAACATTAAAAGAAAAGTTAAAGTTAGTAATCGTTACAGACTATATAAAAGAAGAATATTACAATGTTCAGAATGAAGAAGAAATAAAAGAGTTAGGGGTAATGCCAATCTTCAGAAAGGTTATATCTAAAAATCCAAATACAAATGTTGCAGTGTTAACAGGTACATTAATAATTATACCAACAGAATTAAAAGAAAAATTATTAGAATTAGCAAAATCAGAATATAATATAGAAAAAGATGAAATAAAAATAACAGAATTAGGAATTAATTTTGACTATTCAAAAGTAGAATTAGAAAGTAAATATGATAGATATAGAGTAAATTTAATCACGAAACTTTTTCAGATATCAAATATATCAGTATTAATAGGAACAATTGCTCTTATAGGAGAAGGATGGGATGCACCATTTGTAAACTCATTAATTATGGCAACATATATTTCTTCGTATGTAACATCAAACCAATTAAGAGGAAGAGCAATAAGAATTGATAAATCAGATAAAAATAAATTTGCAAATATATGGCATCTAATATGCCTAGAAAAAGAGAATGATAAATATATTTTAGGATATGATTACGAAATACTTTCAAAAAGGTTTATGGCATTTGAAGGGATTAATATAGAAAAAGAAGAAATATCTTCAGGAATCGAAAGGTTAAATATAGAAGATAAATATTATCAAAAAGAAGAAATAGAAAAATTAAATAACTATGTGGTAGAAAAATCAAAAGATAGAAAAAAGAATACAGAAATTTGGGAAACAGCAATAAAAACATATAAACCAATAGCTACAGAAAAAATTAAAATGCCAATATCAGAAAATACAGATATGAAAAAAGATATGGAGATAGAACATAAAAATTATTTACAACCAAGGACTAAATCAAATATCTCAATAATAATAGTAGTAGGTATTATTTTATCTACTGGATTTTCAATACTGCCTTCAAAGATACCAATATTAGCAACTGTAACAGTTACAGCAATGTTATGTTTGGGATTAATATTAAAGGAATTTATTCAGCGCAAGATATATAGTTCTTATCAAAAATTTATAAAAGTTGTTTGTAAAGCAACATATAAATCATTAGTTAAGAAAAAGATAATAGTTAGAACCACAAAATATTTTATAAAAATAGATAAAGATAAGATAGAATATGGTTTAAAAAATTCTAGCACATATGAACAAATGATTTTTCTAAAAAGCATGAAACAAGCAATAGACATAGATATTGATTCAAGATATATAGTAGAATTTTATGATAATGTATGCGCAGTTCCAGAACAATTTGATATTAATAAAGCAGAAGCTACATTATTTTATAAACAGGTAAAAGCACCAAATAAAAACTTAATATATGTAAAATCTGATAAGGGAAAAAGAATACTTCTAAAATATAAATTACAGTCAATAAAATAAAAAACAAAAAGAGGAAAGAATACAACATAGTATTCTTCCTCTTTTTGCTAGATGTTAACTTACCATTCTTTTTTAGAATTTACTAATTCAGAAATATATCCTATTAAGCAGAATGGAGACAAAATAAATGCATACAATAGAATATAAACGATAAAGGCTAATATACTCCTTCTTTCTAATTTACAATCAATCTCTCTCAACATATTTTTTCTTTTTACTTCAATAACTAAACAAAGTAACATTCCAAGAAGAATAACCAATAAAGTCAACCAGCCAATTAGTAATGGGTTACCACATGCTAATAAAACTAATCCAAGTGGGATAAAAATAAGAAGTGCGAGGTCTATAAAAGGGAAAAACACATTTAAGCACATTAGAAATTTAGATTTAAAGTTAAGATTTTTAGAAGTTACAATTTTTACTCTTCTAAAAGCCTCAATCATACCTCTAGCCCATCTTTTTCTTTGACGTCCCAAATTTTTGAATGTTTCAGAAACTTCTGTGAAAGCAATTGCATTCTGTGCAAAATTAGTTCCATATCCTTGACTTAATAATTCCCATGTTAAAACAACCTGCAGTAGCTACCGTTTTTTCATCCGAATTTACTAATTTACGCATAATATTTCTAACTGCTAATGGATGAAGAATAGTATCGCTATCTACAGTAATTGTATAATCTGTTTTTACATGTTGTAATCCTTCATTTAATGCATAAGCCTTTCCTTTATGCTCTAATTCTAATAGTGTTACTTCAGAGCCTAGATTTAAAGATTTTATAAGTTCTGATGATCCATCAATTGAACCATCATCTATTATATTAACATAGATATTTCCACAATATTTTTGCTTTTTAATTGATTCTATTGTTTCTTTAATAGTTTTTTTAGAATTATACATTGGTATTAAAATCGTAACATCTTCTTCTTTTTTCTTACATATTTTCTTATCTTTTTTATTCCATAATAAGCTACAAAGCATGAATACAAATATAAAACTTGGTATCAATGCTATAAGAGGTGGATTAATTTGAAAAAAATATATTTGATTATTATAATAGTTTTAATAGTTGTTATTGCATTAGCCATTTTGCCTAAAAATAGAAAAAGTAAAAATGCAGATGAGGATGTTAAAATTCCTATATTACTTTATCATGATTTTGTAGCCGTTGTCCCTGATAGTGATCCTGATAATTTTAACTATATTAATACTCCTCAAAGTTTTGAAGAAAACATTAGTATTCTATGACAAACTTTCTGCTAGAACAATTCGTGATGATGTTATCGAATCATATAAAATTATAGAAGAAAAGTTAGGTAATAAAAAATTGAAAGTATTTGCTTATCCTTATGGGGCATATACTAAAGAAACTGTGAGGACCCTAAAATTAAATGGAATTGATATGCAAGTATATGATATAGGAATGAACCATTCTAATAATTTCAATAATGATTATATAAAGAGGATTGATATTCCTTGTGAAATGACAGGGGGAGAGATTATAGAGGAAATAAATTGTACAAATTGATAAATAGTTTGTTTTTTTGTAATATAAATCTATTAAATTCGAAAAATGTTTAGACTAAACAATTTAGAATTTCATAGGAGTAATTTATGGAGCCTTTAGGGAGGTTATTTGCGAAAAATATGCATAATTTGTAAAGTGTTCCTCCCATATTTTGCTCAAAAAAATAATTCGATTCATCAACCGTTGCATAAATTATAACATAATAAAATTATTTTTCAATAGCTATTGTCAAATAAACAAATGTTTGATATAATGTTACCAAAAATTATAAGGAGCAAATATTATGGACGAAAATGAAATTAAATTGAAGAATAATGCAATCATTCACAAAGACAATTCCTTAACTAGATTAGATTTATCCTTTCTCAAACATATAGAATTAAATGAATACAAAAAAAGTAATCTATTAGCATATTGGATACATGACTTTTCTGAATATCACGATGAAGAAAGAACTTTCAATATTGCAAAATCTGGTATGTACTCTCGTGGCGATGTAATAAAAGTAAACTTGGGTTTTAATATTGGAAATGAATTAGGAGGATTACATTATTGTATTGTACTAAATAAATATGATAATACCAGAAATGGAGCATTAAATGTTATTCCATTAACATCTAGAAAAGATAATAAAAAATATGATTCTTCTTCTGTAAATCTTGGAAAGGAACTTTATATTGTTTTTCAAGACAAAATAGAAAAGGAAAAACAGAAATTGCAACAAATATTAAGTGAATTAGAAAAGATAGAAGATATTCCTATTAACATTCAAAATATAATAGAAAAAGAACAAAAATATATTGAAAAAATGGAAAGCGAAATCAGTAAAATGAAAAAAGACAGTATTGCTTTAATTAATCAAATAACGACAATTAGCAAACAAAGAATTTTCAAGGATACTGTGCGAAGAAATGTAAAAATATCAAGTGAATCACTTGATTTGATTGATAAACAAATTATCAAATACTTTACGAAATGATTATAGTACTTAAAAAGGAGAGTTGCTAGAACTCTCCAAAATCATTTAGGCTCCCGTCTTACTACAAAAGTAGTAGAGGGTTAAGTTAAATATATTTTAACATATAATATTTAACTTGTCAAACTAAATTGACACTAATATTATATGTTTCTATTATCAAAATATACAAATATAAAAGATAAAAGATAGAATATTGCCTTATAGCATATAATATGTTATACTTAATACAGTTCATAAGGACTTTTTATACACCTTTTCAACTAATTCTATAAGGAGGAAACATTATGAATCGGAAAGAGTTGGAGCTTGTATTAAAGCAAAATGATTATTTAGAAGGTGGAACCAAAGAAGCGTGTATTAAAGTAAGAGATTTCTTACATCACGCAACAAATCCGGGAAACCAAATTCATTCAGCACTTTCTTGTATAAAGGCTGATGAATTTATGGAAGCAGTGCAGATTCTTATGGCATTTGCTTTCAGCCAAGAAGATACAGTTCCTGAAAGATGGAATTGTGATAATGATTGTTGTATGGCATCAAATATCGTATGCCCCGGTGAGTGTAATATCGATAAATCCTCTAATAAGATATGTCCATTTTTTATGGATGAGGGACTTATTTGATATTAGACTGCAGTACTATTATAAAAAATAGTTACTGCAGTCTATATTTATTTAAACTAATAATTTCTTGTCATTTATTTACAATATTTTATTAAAACTAAAATGCTTTTTAATTAAATTTTTTATATTAAACTTTTTCAAAATTTGCAGATAAATAATATATTTTTTT
>CALXJT010000036.1 GCA_944388695.1 uncultured Clostridia bacterium | reverse complement strand
TAAATCCTTTTAAATAGCATTTAACTGGTAATTAGAAGTTACTTTTTCTAAATATATTTTACTTTTTCAATTGACCGATAGAATTCGACAAATTTTCGACTAAAGAATTTAATTTTTGGTAAAATAATTTAGTGTTAGAATAAAAAACTTTGTTCTATGTTTTACAAATAATAAAATTATGGTATAATAGGAACGTAATAATTTTTAGATAAAAGAAAGAGGTTTTCTGATGTTAGGACAAATATTTGTATTAGTAGTACTTATTTTATTAAATGCTTTTTTTGCAGCAGCTGAAATTTCGTTTATTTCATTAAATGATGCAAAAATAGCAAAACAGGCAAAGGAAGGAAATAAAAAAGCGGGGCAAATAGAAAAGATGTTAAAAACACCTAGTAAGTTTTTAGCAACAATTCAAATAGGTATAACACTTGCAGGGTTTTTATCAAGTGCTTTTGCATCAGATACATTTGCAGATGTTTTAGCGCCAATGTTAAATAATGTAATGCCATTTGCAAGTATAGAGGTGTGGAGAGCTGTTTCTATAGTAGTGATAACAATAGTATTATCATTTTTTACACTTATTTTTGGAGAATTAGTTCCAAAAAGAATTGCAATGAAGAATTCTGAAAGAGTAGCATTTTTTTCAATAGGAATTATAAGAGCTATTTCGATTATAGCAGCACCATTTGTAAAATTATTGACGGCTGTTACAAATGGAATTTCAAAATTATTAGGAATAGATGAACATGAAGAAGAGATAGTTACAGAAGAAGAAATAAAAATGATGATAGATCAAGGAAAAGAAAAAGGAACTATCGAAGAGAGTGAAAAAGAGCTATTAAATAATGTTTTTGAATTTAATGATATAGTAGCATCTGAAATAATGACACATAGAACAGATATTTTTGCTGTAGATAAAGATATATCTTTAGATGAATTATTAAAAGAGATTTCAAAAGAAGAATATAGATATAGTAGAATACCTGTTTATGATGAAGTGATTGATGAGATACAAGGAATTTTATATGTTAAAGATATTTTAAAAAATGTAAATAAGAAGTCTTTTAAGATTAAGGATATTATGAAAGATGCATATTTTGTTCCTCAAAATAAAATGATAGATGAGCTATTCAAAGAAATGCAGAAAAATAAAATGCAAATGGCAATTGTATTAGATGAATATGGTGGAACAGCAGGACTTATTACAATGGAGGATATATTAGAAGAATTAGTTGGAGATATTTATGATGAATATGATGAAGTAGAAGAGGAATATGAAAAAATAGATGATGATACTTATATTTTAAGTGGCAGTATGCCAATCTATGATGTGAATAAATTGATAGATGCGAAAATTCCAGAAGGTGATTATGATACTTTATCAGGATTTTTACAAGAGGAATTGGGAAGAATTCCAGATGAAGAGGAGTATCCAACGATAGAGACAAAAGAAATTACTTATAAAATACAAGAATATGAAGATAGAAGAATAGTAAAAGTTAAAGCATGTAAAAATCATGAACAAGAATTAGAAGATTCTGAAGATGAAGAAGATGAATAGAAAAAATAGTAATAAAAGTAGTGGAGAGGAAATTTTATGAAAAAGAAAGTAATAATAATAAGTATTTGTTTAATAGTAATTTTAGTGCTAGCAATATCAGCATATTTTATTTTTAGTAGTAAAGATAGGGAATATAATGTTGAACAAGTTTCAGGATATAAGTATTTTATATTAAATCAAGATGAAAAATATGGAGTTATAGATGCACAAGGAAATGTATTAGTACAGCCAAATTATGATTTAGTAAAGATTCCTAATCCAACTAAAGGAGTTTTTGTATGTTATGAAGGTAATTCTACAAAAGTATTAAATGAAAATTCAGAAGAAATAAATACTGAATATCAAAATGTAGAGCCATTGACATTAAAAAATGTTTCTACAGATTTAATATATGAGAAAAGTATTTTATCATACGAAGAAAATGGAAAATATGGAATAATTTCATTAGAAGGAAATAGAATTACAAAACCTATCTATGATAGTATAGAAACATTACAATATAAAGAAGGAGAATTATTAATTCAAAAAGATGGTAAATATGGTGTTATGAATATGAATGGCTATGTGATAATAGAGCCAGAATATGATTTAATTTCAGCTGATGGTTATTATTCAGAGCAAGAAGGATATAGAAAAGATGGTTATATTGTAAGTGTTACAACAGATGAAGGATATAGATATGGTTATATAGATAATAATGGACAAAAATTAGTAGAGACACAATATAATGATTTAGAAAGAATGGATTATGAAGATTCTGATAATATATATATAATTGCTGCACAAGATGGTAAATATGGTTTGATAAATGCTGATAAAACAGTTATACCAAATGAATATCAAGAAATAACATATATTGATGAAAAAGATGTATGTATTTTAAAAAAAGGTAGAAAATATGGTGTTGCAGATTTAACTGGAAATATTATTTTACCAGTAGAATATTCTCAAATAGATGTAAGTGGTGATAATATCTATGCAACAGATGAGAATAATAGTAGAACAGTTTATGATATAAAAGGTAATAAGCTTGATATTGATGCAAATACAGTAATTTTAACAGTTGGAAATGATAGAGAATATCAAATTAATATGCAAGCAGTTGATGCAAAAACAACTTATGATTTATATAAAAATAATCAAAAGATAAATCAAGAATCTTATAACTATATTGGTTATTTATTTGATAATTATTTCATAGTTAGTAAAGAAGATGGAAAATTGGGAGTTATTGATGATACAGGAAGTATAAGAGTTGATATGGTATATGATAGCATTCAAAAATTACAAGATAAAAAAATAGTTCAAGCAACACAATCTGCATCTCAAAAAGTAGTTCTATATGATGAGAGTATGACAAGTTTATTAGAGATGGAGAGTGGAACAATAACAGAAGAGGATGATTATGTAAGAGTACAAAATGCTAATGATATAAAATATGTAAATAAAGATGGAAAAGTTGTTCAGTCATCAGAAGTATTTCCAAATAATAATTTACTTGCAAAATCTCAAGATGGAAAGTGGGGATTTGTAAATAAAGAAGGAAATGTAGTTGTAGACTATCAATATGATAAAGTTACAGAGTTAAATCAATATGGTTTTGCAGGTGTTATGAAAGATGGTAAATGGGGAGTAGTAGATAGAAATGGAGATGTAATTGTAGAACCAGTTTATGAATTAACTGATGATAATCCAGAGTTTATAGGACTATATTATAGAGTTTTATATGGATTTGGAGAATTTTATTATACAAAATAGAGTTTTAAAAGTTTTTATTGAATAATAGAAAATTTAGACTAGGAAAATATTAAAATTGAATAATATTTTCCTAGTTTTTTTAATTATAATTTTATAAAGATGATTGTAAACTTAAAAATTTATTGTGGCATATAATGATTATTAATGGGAATAATTAGTATATAAATACATATGAAATCTATTTTGATAGAAAGGGTGAAGTTAATGAAAGTTGGTGTAGCTTTATCTGGTGGAGGAATGAAGGGAATAGCACATGCGGGGGCTTTAAAAGCTTTAGAAGAAGCAGGAATTGAAGTTTCTATTATAGGTGGAACTAGTTCTGGAAGTTTGGTGGCTAGTTTATATGCAATGGGATATTCTCCATATTATATATATTTACTCTTTGAACAATATTCTAAAGAACTCTTGAAAGTAGATACTGTGATTCCTGTAATAAGCCATTTTTTTAAACGTAAGAAATTTAATTTAGTTGGTATTAGAAAAGGAGAATTAATCCAAAAAGAATTTAATGAATTGGCAAAAAGAAAAAATGTAAAAACTATAAAAGATGTGAAAATTCCTTTGGTTATTCCAGCAGTTGATTTAAAAGAAGCTAGAGAATATGTTTTTACAAATTATATTCCGGAAAAAAATTTAAAGAAAGAAGCGGAAGATGAAGAAAAAATAGGAAAAAGTGTAGAATATATAGATGATATATCGGTAGGAATGGCAGTTAGAGCTAGTAGTAGTTTTCCAGGAGCTTTTTGCCCTTGTGAATATAAAGGACATTATTTTTTAGATGGAGGTATTTTGGATAATGTACCTGTTAGTGAAATAAAAAAGCAGGGAGCAGATTGTGTAATTGCAATTAATTTTAAACCAGATAATTTAGAAGAAAATAGTAATTTAATGGATATTATGATGAGAACAATTGATATTATGGGAAATAGAATATTAGAGCCAACATTAAAAGAGAGTGATTTTTTATTGACATTAGAACCAGAAAAAATGGGGCTGTTTGATGTGACAAGGTTAGAATCATGTTATAACTATGGATATGTAAAAGCCAAGGAAAATTTAAAATCCTGGAATATTAAAAATTAATTCTTTATAAAAATTTAATTATTTTGAATATTCATATTTATTTATGAATTGAATACAATATTTATAAATGTAAGTTTAGTTAAAATTGAGGGAGATAATAAATGGATATAAAATATTTTGATAACTCTGCAACCACAAAAGTGAAAGAAGAAGTATTGAAAGAAATGTTACCATATTTAGTAAAAGAATATGGTAATCCGTCTTCATTGTATACAATAGGAAGAAGTGCAAGAAGAGCGATAGAAAATGCAAGACAACGAGTTGCGAGTTTATTACATTGTCATTCAGATGAAATTTATTTTACAAGTTGTGGTTCAGAAAGTGATAATATGGCTTTGAAAGGAAGTGCATATTTAGAGAAATATGTAATGAAGAGTAATAAAAATCATATAATTACATCTAGGATAGAACATCCAGCAATTTTGAATACATGTGAAAGTTTAGAAAAGCAGGGATTTGAAATTACGCATTTAAATGTTGATGAAGAAGGTTTTATTTCTTTACAAGATTTAGAAAATTCAATTACTGATAGAACAATTTTAGTAAGTATAATGTTTGCAAATAATGAGATTGGTACAATAGAGCCAATAGAAAAGATAGCTCAAATAACTAAAAGTCATGGAGTATTATTTCATACAGATGCTGTTCAAGCAGTGGGAAATGTAGATATTGATGTTCAAAAAATGGGAATTGATATGCTTTCATTATCAGGACATAAAATATATGCACCAAAGGGAATAGGTGCAATTTATATTAAAAGAGGGATAGGAATTGAACGTTTTTTAGATGGTGGACATCAAGAAAAGAATAAAAGAGCTGGAACAGAAAATGTTGCTCAAATAGTAGCATTAGGTAAAGCTTGTGAATTAGCAGAAAGAAATTTGGATAGCTATGGACATAGATTACAAGAATTGAGAGATTATTTTTTTGAAGAGATTCAAAGGAATTTTAAAGATGTAAAAATAAATGGTAGTTTAGAAGAAAGACTTCCTGGTAATTGTAATGTGTGTTTTAAAAATGTTGATTCAAGTGAATTAATATTAAGATTAGATAGTGAGGGATTTTGTGTTTCAGGTGGTTCTGCTTGTTCTTCGGGAGATAATTCAGTGTCACATGTTTTACAAGCAATAGGAGTGCCAAGTGATTTGGCCAAAGGGGCTGTTAGAGTTACATTTGGGGAATTTAATAGGAAAGACGAAGTTGATGAATTTATAGAAACTTTAAAACGATATGTGTAGTATTATATTTAAAAATTTTTGGCTTAACTTTTAATATATATATTTAAAAAGTGCTAATTTCTGATTTAAATTAGCACTTATATACATTAAAGGGCAAGCATTTTATATTAATTAAAGAATTATTTACAAATCATAATGGCACATTTAATTCCATCAACTGCAGCAGACATAATGCCTCCAGCATATCCAGCACCTTCGCCACATGGATATATTCCTAATATGTTTGATTCTAATTCTTGATTTCTTAAAATTTTTATAGGTGAAGAGCTTCTAGTTTCTACACCTGTTAAGATACTATCTGGGTTTGCAAATCCTTTAATTTTAGTATCAAAATAAAGTATACCTTCTTTTAAAGTGTCTGAAACAAATTTTGGTAATATAGTATTTAGATTTGCAAAAGTAGTACCAGGCATATATGTAGGAATTACATTTCCTAAATATTCAGAAAGTTTATCATTTAAGAAATCAGAAACTTTTTGAATAGGAGCATTATAATTACTACCTCCTAATATAAAAGCTTTTTCTTCTAAATCTTTTTGAAAATCTATTCCAGACAAAGGAGATGTAGAAGAAAAATCATCAGGTGTAACATTTACAAGAAGAGCACTATTTGCATTAACACCATCTCTTTTAAATTTACTCATTCCATTTGTAACAATAGTATTTTCTTCACTAGATGATGCCATAACAGTTCCACCAGGGCACATACAAAAAGTGTAACAAGATCTGCCAGAAGGACTATGGTATGTTAACTTATATTCAGCAGGTGGTAATTTTAGTTTAGATTGAACACCATATTGTGAATTATTAATCATTGATTGTAAATGTTCTATTCTAACACCTACAGAAAAATTTTTAGGTTCAATTAATAGACCTTTTTCAGATATTAGTTTAAAGGTGTCACGGCTACTATGACCTATTGCTAAAATTAAATGATTTGTTCTAAATTCTTCTATTTTATCTGTAATTAAATTTTTTACAGTAATTGAATTTAGATGTTTATTTTTTATAGAAAAATCAATCATTTTAGTATTGAAGTAAAATTTTCCACCATGATTTATTATATAATTTCTCATATTTCTTATTATATTTATTAAATTATCAGTTCCTATATGTGGCTTTTGTAAATATAGAATTTGTTCAGGTGCTCCAAATTTTACAAATTGATTAAGTACTGTTCTACAATAAGAAGAGTGAATTCCAGTAGTTAATTTTCCATCAGAAAATGTTCCTGCACCACCTTCTCCAAATTGAATATTAGAGTTAATATTTAAAATTCCATTATTCATAAAATTTTGAATATCTTTTTCTCTATCTTCTACTTTTTTTCCTTGTTCAATTATTATTGGAGTTATACCATTTTCTATAAAAGTTAGTGCAGCAAATAAACCAGCTGGACCGGCACCAATGATTATAGGAGAATATTCAAATTTGGATTTAGAATTTTCTAACTTTAAAATTGGTGCTTCAACTTTATTAGTTTTTTCAATTTTGGGATATGATTTTTCGTTTTTTACTTCCAATTCAATTGTGTATGTATAATGTAAATCATCCTTTTTTCTGGCATCTATTGACTTTTTTGTTATATGCCAGTTTATAATATCAGATTCTTTTATATTATATTTATTTATTATTTTGTGTAGTAATTCTACATCTGAAAGTTCTTCATAAATTTTTATATTACTTAATTTTAACATTGTTTTCCTCCATATTCTTATTATAATAGTAATTTATGAGATTGTAAATAGGGAACTTTAGGACAGTCCTAAAAATTCCTATAGCTTGAATGACAGATTTAAAAATTCATTTTAGGAGGAATTTTAGAACAGTTTTTCAATTCTTTTTGACATAGATTATTTTATAATGTATAATAGCTTCAGTTTTAATTTCTTTTGTTGCATGTCTAGGTAACAATATATTTTCCAAAAATACATTAAAATAAAGTAAAGAAGGTGATAATTATTGAATTTAGATTTATTTAATAATTTAATTAATAAAGTTAAGGAAAGTGATTTTCTTCAGAATTTTATGACGGAACTTTCGAGTTATTTAGAAAATCTAGATGTAAAAGGAGGTAATCAAATGGAAAAGCAAGAAATATCTCAAGAAAATAATATTCAAACTAATGAATTAGAGTCAAAGAGATTAGATTCAGAAAAAGTTGAAAATGCGCTATATCAAGTAGTGGATTTTAGTTCAAATGGAGTGTTTTTGCAGAGTACTGAAAATAATAAAATATTTGAAGAAACTAATATTCCAAAAGAATTGTTAGATAAAATAGGAAATGATTATATTTTAAAGTATAATAATGGTACATATACTATAGAACAAGAATTGACTGATGATTTTATGAATAATATGATCGGAGTGAAAGAATATCAAAAATTGAAATCAGATTTTGAAAAAGAAAGTGATATATTAAATCTGGATTCTAATACCCATTATACTATTAAAGAGAGAGAAAAAGATTATACAGTATTAACTTATGGCAAAGATAATAGTAATACAATAAAAGTACCAAATGGGCTGTTGCCATATTTTATAAGTGATAACTCTACATTATGTTATAAGAACGGAAAATTTGAAAAAGTATTTATGGAATAAAATGAAAGTTTTATGTAGTAAAAGTTATATCATTTTTGGAATTCTTGTGATAAAATAGCAGAAGTGAGAAAAAAGATTGAGAAAGTTAAAAATATATTTATACATTATATCTGAAAGGATGAGATTAAGTATGAGTAGAAACAAGAGAAAAAGTACAAATAAGAAAGTGAAACAATTATTAAGAATATTAATAATTATAATTATTTTAGCAATTAGCATTTTTTTTGGTGAAGACATATTAAATTTATCACAAAATGAAAATAACATAGTTGCTACTAATCAAACTGATGTATATCTTAATATAGAGGATATACCAGAATATACAGATAAAATATATGTTGAAATTAATAATAATAAACCATATTTTGAAGAAAGTGAATATACACAAGAAAGTTTTGAAAAATATAGTAATTTAGATGAACTTGGTAGATGTGGAGTTGCATATGCTAATATCAGCAAAGAAATTATGCCTCCTGAAAGTGATGAAAGAGGAAGTATAAGTAGTGTTAAGCCAACAGGGTGGGAGCAAGCGAAATATGATGGAGAATATTTATATAATAGATGTCATTTAATTGGATATCAATTGTCTGATGAAGATGCAAATGAATTAAATTTGATTACAGGAACTAGATATTTTAATGTCAATGGGATGTTACCATTTGAAAATAAAGTTGCAGATTATATAAAAGAAAATGAAAATAATCATGTATTATATAGAGTAACTCCAATATTTGAGGGAGAAAATCTTTTAGCTAAAGGTGTAGAAATGGAAGCATATTCGATAGAAGATAATGGACAAGGGGTTTGTTTTAATGTATTTGTGTATAATGTAGAGCCAGGGGTTACGATTGATTATGCGACTGGGAAGAGTGTTAAAAATTAAAGAAATATTATTTAATGGATATAATATAATATAGAAAAAAAAGCAAAGAATTTAGATTGATAAGGCTTGAATTTTTTGCTTTTGTTTTTTTGAACTTATATCTTTTTATTAGGAACTTATGATTTTTTATAGGAACTTATAACTTTTTACCTTGAAAAAAACACTTGCATATGATAAAATTTCAAAAAGTAAGGAGTGAACAAAATGGAAAAATCTAAAGTATATTTTACAGATTTCAGGGCAAGACCTGGATATAATTTATTACAAAAGTTAGAAAAATTAGTAAAAAAAGCAGGAATTGAAAATATTGATTTTGAAAATAAGTATGTAGCAATTAAAATTCATTTTGGAGAACCAGGAAATCTAGCTTATTTACGTCCAAATTATGCTAAAGTAATAGTAGATGTGGTTAAAAGTTTAGGAGGAAAACCATTTCTTACAGATTGTAATACTCTATATGTTGGTGGTAGAAAAAATGCTTTAGACCATATAGATGCAGCATATTTAAATGGATTTACACCATTTTCTACAGGATGTCATGTTATCATAGCAGATGGTTTAAAAGGAACAGATGAAGCATATGTAGATATTGACCAAGAATATGTTAAAACAGCAAAAATAGGTAGAGCAATAATGGATGCAGATGTAGTTATTTCTTTAAATCATTTTAAGGGACATGAGGGAACTGGTTTTGGTGGAGCAATAAAAAATGTAGGAATGGGTTGTGGTTCACGTGCTGGTAAAATGGAAATGCATAGTAGCGGAAAACCTAATGTAATATTAGAAAAGTGTAAAAAATGTAAACAATGTATAAAAATTTGTGCACATGGTGCAATATCATATGATGAAGAAGGAAAAGCTCATATTGACCATGATAAATGTGTAGGTTGTGGAAGATGTATTGGAATTTGTAATTTTGATGCAATAAAATCTCCAAATGATGAATCAGCTGACATTTTAAATAAGAAGATGGCAGAATATGCATATGCAGTTGTAAAAGATAGACCACAATTTCATATAAGTTTAATTTGTGATGTTTCACCTAATTGTGATTGCCATGCTGAAAATGATGCTCCTATAGTACCAAATATAGGAATGCTTGCATCATTTGATATGGTTGCGCTAGATAAAGCTTGTGCAGATTTAGTAAATAAACAAGAAGTATTTAAAAATAGTGCTTTAGGAGAAAATATTGAAAAACATGTAGAAGGTCATGACCATTTCCATATAAATCATCCAGATACAAATTGGGAAAGTCAAATTGAACATGGTAAGAAAATAGGATTAGGAAATGATGAATACGAATTGATTAAATTTTAATAATATTTCAAATTGACAATAGAAAGAGGAAAAAATTAATGGATGAAGTTCAATTTTCAAGAGAAAGTTTATTAATTGGTGAAGAAAAAGTATTAAAACTTCATAAATCTAAAGTAATTGTATATGGGATAGGTGGAGTTGGTTCTTTTGTGTGTGAGGCATTAGCCAGAGCAGGTGTTGGAAATTTAGTTTTAGTAGATTATGATGTGGTTGATGAAACAAATATAAATAGACAGCTAGAAGCGACTCATGATACGATAGGTCAATTAAAAACAGAGGCTATGAAGGAAAGATTATTAAAAATTTATCCTAAAATAAATATAGAAACATATAATTCAAAACAAAATCTAGAAGATGAAACGGATTTGATAGATGATAGTGTGGATTATGTTGTAGATGCTGTTGATACAGTTTCTGCAAAAATAAGATTAGCTGTTATATCAAATGAGAGAAATGTTCCTATAATTTCATGTATGGGAACTGGAAATAAACTAGATCCAACTAAATTTGAAATAACTGATATATATAAAACTAGTGTATGTCCCTTGGCAAAAGTTATGAGAAAAGAATTAAAAAAGAGAGGGATTCCAAAATTAAAAGTTTTGTATTCAAAAGAAGAAATTAGAAAACAAAACTTTAGTGAAAATACTGAATCAAAAAATGTACCTGCAAGTATTTCGTTTGTACCATCTGTTGCAGGGTTAATAATAGCTGGAGAGGTTATTAAAGATATGCTTGGATTAGAATGATGTTATAAATTGCGAATGTAATTGATGAATATAAGTATCAAAGGTAAAGACAAAGATTAATGATAAAGATAAATAACAAAGGCAATAACAATGTAAATTATGAAGATGAATAAAAAAATGAATGTTAAGAATATATAATAATATAATAAAAAGGCTACTAAAATTTTTAATGAACTTTTTTGTTCAATGAAATTTTAGTAACCTTTTTATTTAGTTAGTCTGGAACTTTTTTAGAAAATTATTTCATCATTTCTTTTAAGTTCTCTAAAATCATTTCGATTTTTACATTTTCCTCTTTTTTTCTTATTTTATGCAGAGCTTCTTGAATAGCTATTTTGTAATTTTAAGAAGAATAATAAATTAAAAAAATAAAAGCAAAATTTATCGAATTATGATGTATGTATAAAAATGTATGAAAATATAAAAAAAGTAAATAATAAGCTTATGATGAAAAGAGTATTAAAAAAGATTATATATATATTATTTTTGATAAATTTTATATTCATGTTTAATAAAGTAGAAGCTTCAATAAAAAAAGAAGGAATAGAAAATTTTCTGGAGAGTTATAGACCATATTTAGAAGAATTAAAAAAGAAATATCCTAATTGGAATTTTACAGCATTATATACAGGACTTGATTGGAATTATGTTATAAGTGAAGAAAATAAATTTGGAAAAAATCTAGTTCCACTATCATATTCAGATAGATGGAAAAATACAAACCCTGGTGAGTATAATGTGGAAGTAGATGCAGGATGGGTTGATTCATCAAAACAAGCAGTTCAGTATACAATGGATCCAAGGAATTTTTTAAATGAAGTAAGAATTTTTCAATTTGAAACTTTATCATATGATGAAAAGACAAATACTGGAGATACAATAGAAAAAATTTTATATGGTACTGAATTTTATCAAACAATTGTAGGATATTATACATCTTCTGGAGATTATATTACAACAAACTTAAAATATTCTGATACTATTTTAAATGCTGCAAAGACCTCAAGAGTGGGAGCATTACATTTATCAGCAAGAATAAAACAAGAAGTGGGACCATTTTTATCTCATGCATCTATTAGTGGAACTGTAGAAGGATTTAAAGGTTTATATAATTTTTATAATATAGGTGCAACAAGTTCAAGTGAGCCAATGGGAGCTATAAAAAATGGATTACAATATGCTAAAGATGGAAGAGGTGCTAGTGAAGAAAAAAAACAAAGATATTTAATACCATGGAATACAAAAGAAAAAGCAATAACAGGTGGAGGAATTTTTATAGGAGAAAGTTATATAAATGTAGGTCAGAATACAATTTATTTACAAAAATTTGATGTAAATGATGATAGAGGAGGTACATTATTTACACATCAATATATGACAAATGTATTAGCACCATATAGTGAATCAAAATCGACGTATCAGGGGTATCAAAAAGGAAATATTTTAAATTCTTCAATATCTTTTTTAATACCTGTATATGAAAATATGCCAGAAGTGATGATAGAATCTCCAAATATAAATCCTAATGATTATACAACTGATAATACAAAAGTATATGCAAATGTAACAACTTCATTAAATGTTCGTTCTGGACCAAGTACATCATATGAAGTACTTACTACTGTATCAAAAAATGAAAAAATGACGAGAATTGCAAAAGGAAAGCAAAGTGGTGAATTATGGGATAAAGTAAAATTAGAAAATGGTATGATAGGCTATGTATTTCAAAGTTATTTAAGTGGAGTACCAGATGTCCCTGTTACAGAAATTAAATTAAGTCTTGAGAAAAATAGGATTGGAAAAAATGAAAGAGTAAAAATATCTGCAGAAGTTTTACCTGAAAATGCTACTAATAAAGATTTAGAATATTCGTCTGATAATACGGCAGTAGCAATTGTAAATGAAGATGGAGAAGTTTTAGGTGTAGGTCCAGGAAAAGCAACTATTACTGTAAAATCAAAAGAATATGATATTTCTTCAAGTGTTGATATAGAAGTATATGTGTCTTTAGAAGAAATAAAGCTAGATACAGAAAGTTTAATTTTATTAAGAGAAAGTGAATATATAGTAGCTCCTAGATTATTGCCAGAAAATACAACAGAAAGAGAATTAGAATATGTATCAGAAAATAGTGATATAGTAGAAATAGATGTTAATGGAAAAATATATGCAAAATCAGTTGGAAAAACAAATATTATAGTGAAGTCAAAAACTTCTAATATCCAAGCCAAAATGGAAGTGAATGTTGTAGAAGGTTTAGATGAAGGAGATATTGATTTTGGAGATTTAGAAGTAAAGAATAATTATATTTCAGGTTTAGATAATAAATCACATAAAGTAGAGGATATAAAAAATAATATAAATTCTATATATAGAATAGAGATATATACAAAAGAAAATAAGATTATGTTAGATACAGAAGAAGTAGGAACAGGGTGTAAGCTTAAAGTTTTAGATGATAATGATGAGATAGAAATGGAATATACGATTATATATTATGGAGATGTAAATGGAGATGGAAAGATAAATAGTATAGATTTATTAGTATTACAGAGAGATATTCTTCAGATAGAGATATTATCTAATGTGTATAAAATTTCAGGAGATGTAAGAAAAACTGGAAAAAATCCGACATCTGTAGATTGCTTATTAATACAAAGACATATATTAGGGTTTAAAGAAATTGAACAAAAATGAAACTATTAGTAGGTGTTAGTAGAGGATAATATAAATTAAAAAATATGTAATGAAACTTTATGGATATAGAGTAATATATAAAGATAGTGTAAGAGTGAATTTATTATAATTATAAGCGTTAATGAATTAGAAATATAATTTAAAGTGATATAAAAATGGGAGGAATACTGTAAGGATTATGAAAAAAATAATTTCAATTTTGATTTTTATTAGTGTAATAATATTATTTCCATTGCAAAATCAAGCAGTGCAAAAAATATCGTTAAGATTAGAAAATGAACCACATGCTGTAGGAGATATTTTTGAAGTAACATTACAAGTTAGTGAAATAGCTATTTCTGCAATTCAAGTAGAATTACATTTTGATGAGAAAAAAATTGAATGTATATCAACAGAAAATAGTAATTTGAATATAATGGAAAATCAAGTAAATTATTTATGGTATGATGAAAGTGCAGAAAGTTCAGATATTAATAAAGATTTAATTACATTCTCATTTAGGGTTAAAGAATTAGGAAATATATCAATAGGAATTAATGGTATTGGATATAATTCAAATGGAGATGAAATAGGAATTGGATTTGAAGGAATAGAGATGAATATAGGGAATCAGGATTCTAATTATGTAAAAACATCAGAAGATATGGATAATGGAAATGAGAATATTGAAAGTGATAATATCGGAAATGTAGATAATAAAAATCCGGATGAGCAAAATGCAGATAATGTTAATATAGATGGGCAATTTGAAAGTGTGCAAGCTGAACAAAATATAAAAGATAATTCAAATTTAAAAACTTTACGTATTAACGAAGAAGGGATAGAACCAGATTTAAAAAAAGATGTTTATGAATATTATTTTATAACGGAAAATCAAGAATTGAAAAATTTAGAAATTATTGCAATACCAGAAAATGAAAAATCCACTGTAGTAGTAACAGGAAATACAAATTTGAAGAATGGACTTAATCAGATTAAAATTGAAGTTATTTCAGAAAGTGGAAAAAATAAAAGTATATATAATATTTGGGTAACAAAAACAAATGATGTGAATTTAGCAAATAGTAATTTAGAAACTTTAGCAATAGAAGGAGTAAATTTAGAGCCAGAATTTCAAAAGAATATATTAAAATATAATGTGGAAGTAGCAAATACAGTTGAAACAATAAGGGTATTAGCAATTCCAGAAAATATTAATGCAACTGTAGATATATCTAAAGATGAAAAACTTCAAATAGGTGATAATAATGTTAGTATTACAATAGTTGCAGAAAATGGTTTTACAAAAAAGATATATGATGTAATTATTCATAGAAGAACAGAAGCGGAAGAACAAGAATATCAGGAAAAGATAACAGAAAATCAAGAGAAATTAGCTGAATTGCTTTCAATAAGTGAAGATGGAGGAGGCGTAGATGGGAAATCCACAGAAAACCAGGAAAGCAAGAGTAGTTCAAATAAGATAAATATATTTGTTGAATTTTTAATTGTAATAGCTATTAGTATTTTAATATTTTATGCATGGAGATATTGGGAGAAAAAGAGGCTGAAATAGAGACTAAAATTCATATTTTAGTTTCTTTTTTTAGTGTTATATGATAAAATTTAAAGGAATAATATTATTTAGTGTTAGGTTAATAAAATTAGCGAAATTTAGTAAAATAATACTTTTGAGTAAAATAAAGAAGGTGTTAAATATGGAAGAAAAAGATAGAAAACAAATTATTGTATTCGGAAGATGTTTTAATCCATCGTTAAATTATATTGTAGAAAAAGATTTATATAAAAGAAAATAAAGAAAGGAGGATAATGATATATTTAGATTTTTAATATATCATTTAGAGGGAATATGTTAGAAAGAGAGGAATTAATAAAACAAGCAGAAAATTCAATTAAATGGATAAGAGAATATGTAGAAAATACAGGAGCTAAAGGACTAGTTATTGGTAATAGTGGTGGAAAAGATTCAGCAACTGTTATCGCAATGGCAACAAAGGCAATAGGTAAAGAAAATGTTATTACAATTTCAATGCCATGTTATTCAATTGATAGTGATTTTGAAGATGCTAAATTAGTAGCAGATAGCTTTGGTGTAAAATTTTTTAAAGTAGATTTAAGCAATTGTTATGGAGAATTAGAAAATGAAATTCAAACTAGATTAAATCAAGAATTATCTAAAGAATCTAAAATTAATATTAAACCAAGATTAAGAATGACTACTTTATATGGAATTGCACAAACTTTAGGATATTTAGTCATAGGGACAGGAAATCTTTGTGAAGCTATGGTAGGTTATACAACAAAATGGGGAGATAATAGTTCTGATTTAAATCCTATAGGAAATTTTACAGTTGATGAGGTATTAGAAATTGGAAGATATTTAGGAGTGCCAGAAAAGATATTAAAAAAATCACCAAATGATGGATTAGGTGGAAAAACAGATGAAGAAAAAATGGGAATTAAATATAGTCAAATTGCTGAAATGATTGAAACAGGACATACAGATGAAAATGCTGAAAAGGAAATTATAAGAAGATATAGAAATTCAATTCATAAAAGGAGATTAGTTCCTGTTTATACTTTTGATAGGAAGAATTATTTAATGGAAATGGAATAAGATAATTTAAAAAAATTGATAAAAAAGTTTTTATATAAAGAAAAATGGATATCTTTAAAATGGTAAAAGTAAATAAATTTAATAGAATAATTTTTGGACTAGTAAATAAAAAATATTTTGTGCAGAGCAATATAAAACCTTTATAAGATAAAAAGATAAATAAGTTCTAACTCCATATGAATAAGAATACAATTAAACAAAAGTATTCTCATAAAGGAGTTAGAGCAATGATAAGTGTATCAATAGAAGAACGAGCTGTAGAGCTTGCACATTATATAATAGATTCAAAAGATACAGTACGAGGGGCAGCAAAAAGATTTGGAATAAGTAAAAGCACAGTACATACCGAAGTAACATTCCAGAACGGTAGAAATAAATTGCCTATAATTCCAGAAAGTATTGAAATAAAAAAGGT
>CALXJT010000035.1 GCA_944388695.1 uncultured Clostridia bacterium | reverse complement strand
AAAACGCCTATTTTTAGATATTAATCTTACAATAGACGTTAGTTTTACAAACTATATTTTACTTTTACAATTCACCTTAATTTTATAAAAATTTGTTACTATTCACAGCCAAATAACTTGTAATATAGTTGTAATCAAAATTTAATACTAAAAAACGAATAAATTTTTTTAATTTTAATTTCCAAAATTGATTATTTATATATTATTTATATATTATTTATATATTATCTATGAATTATTTATATATTATACATATATAATTCAAACATTATCTATATTCAATAATCAATTTTGGAAATATTTCTTTATAACTATATTTTGAAAAACTATAACTTTATCAACAATTTATATTTCTTAACAATCTCTTCTAGCTATTTTCATCTAAAGATATCTCTATTTTCTTATTATTATCAATTTTTAACTGATGATATTTAACATTGCATGAGTCAAATAATTTTCTAGATGCAATATTATTTTCTGAATCAGCATATTTATTTGAAAGAAATACTACTTCTTTTATTCCTGATTGTATAATAATTTTTGCACATTCATTACATGGGAATAAATCTACATATATTTTAGCATTTTCTAAATCTTTCTTACTTCCTCTGTAATTTAAAATCGCATTCATTTCTGCATGGCATACATATGGATATTTTGTATTTAAATTTTCTCCTTCTCTTCCCCATGGGAATTTATCATCATCAAACCCATTAGGTGCTCCGTTGTATCCTATTGATAGTATTCTATTATCATTGCTGACTATACATGCACCTACTTGTGTTGATGGGTCTTTACTTCTCATTGATGAAAGTTTTGCTATTGCCATAAAATATTCTTCCCAACTTAAGTAATCTTTTCTTTTTTTATCATTCATTTTTATATCTTTCCTTCCATTTATCATTTTACATTTATCATTTTACATTTATTATTCCACACTCTTTAAGCTACTTATCATATCGATTTTCTTCAATGCAAAATATGTAAATATGTTTACAATTATTGAAAATACTGCAGTTATTAAAATTGCATATAAATAGCTTAATGGGTCTATTACTTTTACAAATCTTAACATATCTATTTCACATGTGCCTATTATATAAAAGTTTAAGAAATATCCTCCTATTAATCCTAAAATAATTCCTATGATTGTTAGTAATATTGTTTCTCTTGTGATATATGAATATACTTCTCTATCATAGAATCCTAATACTTTTATTGTTGCAAGTTCTCTTATTCTTTCGCTTATATTTACATTTGATAAATTATATAATACTACAAATGCTAGTAAACCTGCTGATACAATAAGTATAACTACTACATAATTTAAAGAGTTCATTGTGTCATCTAATGTTTTTAATACATTACTTGTTAAAGATATTGTAGATACTTCATTTTTTGCTATTATTTCTTTTGATATTTCTTCTTCTTCATCTTCTGTTAAATTATTATCTTTTACAAATAATACATTTGTATTGTATTGTTCTTGGTATAAATTTTCATAATATTCTTTTGACATGTATATATAATGTGATATGTAATTTTCTGCTATATTTGTTATCTTTACTTCTTTTTCATTTCCATCTGAATCTTTAATTTTTATGGTGTCTCCTACTTTTACATCTATTAATTCTGATAATTTATCTGTTATTATTACACCTTCTTGATTACATTCTATTTTTTCTTCTGTTTCTAAATCAATTATGTTTATTACTTTTTTTATTTCTTCTTTTGATTCAGGGATTACTATTTGTACATCTTCTTCATTTTCTCCATTTTGTGCTGTTTCTGATAATATTTTACTTTCTACTACATCTGTTATTTTTTCATTTTCTTTTAGATTTGTTATTGCATTTTGCCTTTGTTCATCTGTTAGTGTTGTTTTTAGCGCTACTTGCATGTCATATTGGAATATATTTTCATATTGATATGGAAGTATTTTTGATATTGAATCTTTTAATCCAAATCCTGCTAATATTAATGATGTACATCCGAATATTCCTATTATCGTCATTAAGAATCTCTTTTTATATCTGAAGATATTTCTTACTGTAACTTTATGTGAAAAGTTTAATCTTTTCCATATAAATGTTACTCTTTCTAATAATACCCTCTTTCCTAATTTTGGTGATTTTGGTCTTAATAATGTTGCTGGTACACTTTTGGCTTCTCTTAATATTGCATATATTGTTGCTCCTACTATACATATATATATGATGCTTAATCCTAACATTGCATTTTCATAATTAAATGATACTATTATAGATGGCATTGTATACATCATTTCGTACATACTCCATATTATTCTTGGCAATAATTGAAATCCTATATTCATTCCTATTATTGCTCCTATTATACATGCTAAACTTGCATATAATATGTATTTGAATACTATATGGAATGTATTATATCCTAATGCTTTTAATGTTCCAATTTCTTGTCTTTCTTCTTCTACCATTCTTGTCATTGATGTTAGTGATACTAGAACTGCAATTGCGAAAAATACTATTGGAAATACTATGCTTAAATTTTCTATACTTTCTGTGTCTTGTATAAAACTACTATATCCTGCATTATCACTTCTGTCTAATATATACCATGTTGGATTTTCTATTTTGTTTACTTCTTCTTTTGCATCTATGAGTTTTCCTTCTGCTTCTTGAATTTTAGACTGAAATTCTGCCTCACTTTGTGCTAATTCTGCTTCACCTGCTTCTAGTTCTTTTTTTGATTCTTCTATTTTTGCTTTGGCTGATTCTATTTGTGATTTTGCTGAAGCTTTTTTACTATTTAATGTTTTTTCTTGGCTTTGTATTTGCTTTTTTCCACTCTCTATTTGTGCTTCTGCACTTGCTAATTGATTTCTTCCTTCTGTTACTTGATTTTCTATTGTTTGTATACCTGCCTCTGTTTGTGCTTTTCCTGTTTCTAATTGTTGTTTATTTGTTTCTAATTCTGCTTTTGCCTTTTCTAATATGCTCTTTTCTGTTTCTGATAAATCAGGCTTTTTTAATTGTTCTAATACTAAATTATATTTCTCTTCTACTGTTTGTAGGTTTACGACTATTTCGTTTAATGTATTTTGTAGTGATTGTTTTTGTTCTTCTGCTTGTGTAAATGTGGTCTCCAATTCTGCCTTTTGAGCTGTATATTCTGCTTCATTTTTATTTAGTACTTCTTTTGCATTTTTTAATTGTTTTTCTGCTTCAGAAAATTGACTATTCATACTTTTTTCATTTTGTATTACTTCATTTTCTGCTTGTGTAATTTGTGCTTTTGAGGATTCTATAGTATTTCTTGCTTCTTGTAGTTTACTTTCTCCTTCTTGTTTTTGTGTGTTAAATTCTTCTTCTGCTTCTGATATTTTTTGGTTTGCTTCATCTATTAAACTTTGATATCTTGCTTGTTCACGTTCCTCTTTTATATTTTCTATATTTTGTTTTACTTCTTCTACATATTTATTATATCTATTACTTCCTGTTTCATATTTTTCTCTATTTTCTAATGTTATATATATTTCTGTATATGCTTCTGATTGGATATTATCTTTTGGTACATATATATATGAATCTATTTTTCCTGCACCAAGTTGTGATGTTCCTTTTTCTCTTGATATGTAAATTGGACTTTGAACTGTACCTACAATTTTCAAATTAGTCTCTTTTAAAAATGGTTTTGTTTCTTCATCTTCTGATGATGTCTCATCTTCTCCTAATTCTATACTTACTGTGTCTCCTATTTGTTTTTCTATTAAATTTAAAAATTCTTCTTCTACAACACATTCATTACTATTTTGTGGCATATTTCCTGATATTAATCTTGGATTATTTACATCATCTATTGCTAATATTTTTACTACATTTTCTTTATTTTCTAATTTTACTAAACCGTCATTACTGTATGTTCCATAAACATTTTCTACATTTTCGATATTCTCTAGTGCTGTAATATCTTCATCAGTTAAACCTAGTGTAGAAAGTACTTCTATATCATAAACATTTTGCTCTTTGAAATATGTATCTATTGTATTTACCATATCTGGAGATGTTGCTCTTAATCCTGCAAAAAATCCAACTCCTAAAAGTGCCATTAGCAAGATTGAAATAAATCTTTTATATCCCACTTTTATTTCTTTTACACTATCTTTTAGTAATGCTTTTTTTACTTTCACTTTTCTCACCTCCTGCATTTTAGGTTTATATTTTTACCATTCAATTTCTTCAACTGGTTTTGGGTTTTCGTTTTTAGTTATTTTTTCTGCTTTACCATTTTTGAATTGTATTATTTTATCAGCCATAGGTGCAATTGCACCATTATGTGTTATTATTAATACTGTCATATTTTCTTTTCTTGCTGTGTCTTGTAAAAGTTTTAATATTTGTTTTCCTGTTTTATAGTCTAATGCTCCAGTTGGTTCATCACATAGTAGTAATTTTGGATTTTTGGCAATTGCTCTTGCTATTGCTACTCTCTGTTGCTCTCCTCCTGATAGCTGTGATGGGAAGTTATTTATTCTATCTTCCAATCCTACTTTTTTCATTACTTCTAACGGTTCTAATGAGTCTTTACAAATTTGTGTTGCAAGTTCTACATTTTCAATAGCTGTTAAATTTTGAACAAGATTGTAAAACTGAAAAACAAATCCAATATCTTCTCTTCTATATTGAATAAGTTTTTTATTCTTTAATTCAGATACTTTTTTTCCATCTACTAATACTTCTCCAGATGTTACTGTATCCATTCCTCCAAGAATATTTAATGCTGTTGTTTTTCCAGCACCACTTGGACCAACTATTACTACTAACTCTCCTTTTTCTATTCGAAAGTTAGTTTTATCTAGTGCTTTTATTGTAATTTCTCCCATTTTATATTCTTTACATACATCTTTGAATTCTATATATGACATAATTTAACACTTCCTTTTGGAATTTTATTTTTTTACTATTATAAATCCAATCTAAATAGAAATAAAAAATTTATTTTTGATTCTTTGTTTTTGATTTTATAATCTTTATGTCTTAAAATTTTTGATTTTACATTAAAATTATATCATATAAATCGAAAAAAAGTATAAATATTCCAAATTTTTTCTTTTATTTTTTCATCATTATCCAATCCTTTTTATGCTTTTCAATTTTTTTAATCATATTTAATATTTATTTTTTGATTTTAAACAATATATTCTATAGTATTATTCGGAAAATATTTTTTCATTTTTTCTCTCATAAATTTTTCACCATCTTCTCTCAATTCTTTTTTATACATATATTTTCCTTTTCCTCTCCCTGTCATTTGCTCTTTGTTATATAGATTCATTGCATTTGGAAATGCTTCTTCATTTATTTTTGTATGAATAAAGCTATATGTCATAAATATGATTTCAAAAAATGCTGTTTCTTTTACTTTTTTTGATAATTTTTCTTGTAATGTTATTAATAATTCTTCATATAATTCTTTCCAGTTTTCTACCATTATAATAGGAGCTATTAAAATTCCAACATTATAGTCCGCTTCTTTTAATTTATTTATTGCTTCTATTCTTTGATTCAATCTTGATGTCCCAAATTCTACTTTATTTATTATTTCTTCTGGATTAATGCTCATTCTAATAGTTATTTTTCCTTGATGATCTATTCCTAATATATCTTCTACCATATCAAATTTTGTTGGTAATGTTAATTTTCCTTTTTTAGTATTTTTAAAATTTTCTATTGTCCATTTTAAATTTCCGGTTATACTATTTTCTAGTATTAAATCACTATTACTTCCTATTTCAAATGTTAATTCTTTCTCTGATTTTTCAGCTGTTTTTATTATCTTTTCTAACATTTGTTCTCTATTTACAAATAATCTTAAATATGCACATTTATTGTAATTACATACTAAATAACAATACATACATGATGCTGTGCAACCTGATGAAGTGTATGGTACTAAAAAATCTGATGTTTTATGATTTTCTATAAATTTATGAGTTTTTCTTATTCCTATAATTATATTTCTTTTCATTTGCGAAAATTCTTTATTTGATTTTTTTCTCATTTCTTCTATGTTATTATGATTTTCTATTACTAATTTGGGTACTTCTTTATATCTTTCTAATAATTCTTTTCCTAAAGTATAATTTTCGATATCTTTTTCATAATAGATTGCTTGCGGTTTAAACATTGTTTTCTTTTATACTTATTTAAATATAGTATATTTTAATGATTGATTTTTTTATTGCTGAATTTTATTATTAATAATTTTTTAAATACTAATTTAAATGAAGTATGTTCTCCTTTCTTTTATTCAATTTTATTTTCTTCAAATAATCTTTTTTTATTCAACAGAAAAAAGTTGAAAGAATTTTTAACTCTCTCAACTTTTTACATTTAATCATTTTTATTTACATTGTTTTATAATATGTTCTATATTATGTTTTATACTATATTGTTTAATTTCCTTCTTGTTTTTTCTATACTTATTATTTTTAATCACTTAAGTCATTTTGTTTTACTTTTTTCACTTTTTATATAATTTCTATATTTATTAAAAAGCTTTTTTATTGGCTTTTTTCTATTATTCTAAAATAACCTTTATTTTGAAATTCTTTCATATACAACATAATCATAATCAAAATGTATACCTTCTGTTTTTGGCCCTTCTTCTCTACTTACTTCTTTCCATTTTTCAGGATTAATTTTTTGGAAAAATGTATCTCCTTCAAAGTCTTTATCTATTTCTGTAACATACATTTTATTCACATATTGCATAAGTAGGTTATAAATCATTGCTCCACCTATTACAAAACATTCTTCTTTACTTTCTATAAATTCTTGTATTTCAAACATTGAATGCACAATTCTTACATTTTCTTTTTCTATTTTAAAATCTGGATTTTGACTAAATATTATATATGTGTGATCTGGTAATACTTCTCCCATTGATTCAAATGTTTTTCTTCCCATTATCATTATATGATTTTTTGTTCTTTCTTTAAATCTTTTTTTATCATCTGGAATATCCCAGATAAGTCTATTATCCTTTCCTATTATATTATTTTTTGCTTTTGCTACTATAATGCTTAACATTTTTTTCAACTCCTCTTTTTATTAGTATTTTATTTATTATAATTAATTTTTTATCTGTATGTACTTGTTCTAAAATTCCATACTAATTTAATTTACTATAATTAGTTTTTATTATAGTAAAATTTTTTTAGAATTATTCTTTAGAATTCTTCCATTGTTAATTTTGCATAATCATTTTTATCGAATTCTGTGTCATATTCTACATCTCCAAAGATTTCTGGCATTTCTTCTTTAAACTTAAGTAATAATGGTATCATTACTTGTCTTACTGCTGGATGAACATGTTTTGTTGTTCTTAATGATAAAATATGTTTCCATTCTCTTATATTTGCAGTCATTGTTACTTCTGCTCCTGTGCTATGTGGCAATATTAATCTACACATGTCTGTTGGTGCATCTAATTCTTTCATTTCCATATATTTCTTTTCTATTTCTTTCATGCACTCTTCCCATACGTGGTATGTTTTTTCATCTTTTATATAGCTTGGATTTATGAATTTAATCTCGTTTCCGTATTTGTCTTTATCATAACTACAATATCTTGTTGATTCTATTGAGAAACTTGCAAATCTATGTCTTGTTAAATCTTTATATACTCCTATATCGCAAAACATTCTTACTGTTATTTTTTCATGCTCTAACACTGATTCATGTCCTCTTGTTATACAATTTTTTAATAATTTTTTATAACTATCTTCTGTTATTTTTCCTTCTGAACGATAACATGTCCTACATGCTCTTTCTATTCTTTTCATTATTTTGATTCCATCAAATTTTTCTACTACTATGTATGGCTCTACTACTTTCATTATTTTTTCCTCCTATTTATAAATCTTTTGTATCTTGCTTTTTTATCAGATATTTTCTTTTATATCTTATCTGATTTTAGTTTCTATTAGTATATATGATATTATTTTTTATGACTCTCTTTTTATGTTTATAATTAATACTTTCTAGAATTTTGATAAAAATTTTTATTTTTTAAGAATTTTATTTTATATAATATACTATTCATATTCCCATTTAGGTACATATTCTTCTTCATGTTCTCCTAACTCTTGTATAAATCCTTGCTCAATATCTATTTCTTCTATATATTTTTCTATTTCTTTAAACTCTTCTTTTGTTAGTTTTCTATTTATTTTTTTATCGTCTTTTGCTAAATATGTTGGAAAATATTGTGCCATTATACTTACATATACTTTATTATCTAGATTATCTTTTATCCATTTTAGTATTTTTTTACTATTTTCTATCATATTTGGTAATACTAAATGTCTTATTATAACTCCTCTTTCCATTATTCCTTGAGAATTAATTATTGGCTTGCCTACTTGTTTATACATTTCTAGTATTGCTTCTGATGCTATTTCAAAATAATTATTTACTTTAGAATACTTGTTTCCAAGTTCATTATAAAAATATTTTAGATCTGGCAGATATATATCAATATATCCTTTTAGCCTTTTTATATTTTCTACATTCTCATATCCATTTGTATTATATACAATTGGTATTTTTAATCCTTTATTTTTTGCTATTTCAATTGCTTTAATAATTTGAATTGTATAACTTGTTGGTGTAACTAAATTTATGTTTTCTACTCCTTTTTCTTGTTGTTTTATAAATATGTCTGCTAATTCTTCTATGCTTATTTCTTTTCCTTTTCCAAGTTGGCTGATTTCATAGTTTTGACAATAGATACAATTCATATTACAATTTGAAAAAAATATTGTTCCAGAACCATTTTTTCCACTTATACACGGCTCTTCAAAATTATGTACTGATGCTAATGCGATTTTGACATTTTTACCTGAATGGCATCTTCCTATGTTTCCTTGTAGTCTATTTACTTTACATTTATGTGGGCATATTTCACATTTTTCTATTTGTTTTAGTTCTATTTCATCTTTCATTTTGCTTCTTTACTTCCTATTTTATTTATTATTTTATCATTCTATTACTTTTTGAACTTTCAAATTGCCTTCTTCATCTTCTTGTATTATTAATGTTTTTTTAGGAAATTTATCTGCATTTTGCTTTAAATTTTCTAAAATATCTGGTTCTGCAGTTGTGCTTGGTATTGTTACTATTTTTTCTTCATTTAAATTTTCCAAATATATTGATGTTGCAGAAGTTTGGTCTGTACTTTCTGTTTCTGAATAATCTTCTAAATATTCTATAATTTCTACTGTATATATTTTTTTATCTTTTTCTATTTTATTTACAAAAAAAGAGTCTTCTTTATTATCAATATTAATTTCAGTTGCTATATATTTTTGCGTTTCAGGATTATATGTAAATGCTGAATTTCCTTCTTGTGGAAATTCTTTGGAAAATTCCTCTCCAAATATTTCTTTTGCTTTTTGCTCTATTTCTTCTTTTGTTAATTCATATATTTCTAAATTGTTTTTTACTACTTCCCATATCCATGTTTCTGGTGCTTGATTTATATCTTCAAACTTTGGTAATGCCTCTCCTGTTACTTCTTTCCACATATATATTCTTGAAATGTATTCTTGTATTTTTTGTACTTCTCCAACTGTTATATTTCTGTTTTGCATTTCTTGCTTTCGGTATATTACCATAGAAATAAATATAGCTAATAACACCCCAATTATCACAAAAAATTTCTTCATGTTTTTCCTCCTCTTGAGGTACTTTGGTTTTGATTATTTTATCATAAGTATTTTTTAGATTCAAGTAGTTATTTTACTTTTTTCTAAAAGAGGAATGACCCCTGAATCATTCCTCTTACTTCTTCTACCATATAATTTCTACCTTGAATAAATCCCCATCAATTTGTATATTAAAATTACCACCCTGTAGCTCTGTTAAACTTTTTGCTATTGATAGTCCAAGACCACTTCCTTCTGTGTAACGAGACTTATCACCTCTTACAAATCTTTGCATCAATTCTTCTGAAGTAATATTTAATCTATCTTTTGAAATATTTTTTATTGTCAAATATATTCTTTCATTATATTTTTTTAATTCTATATATACTCTTGTATTTTCTAATGCATATTTTGTTATATTGCTAAATAAATTCTCTACAATTCGATACATATATCTTGTATCAGCTTTTACTATCATACTTTCTTTTGCTAAATTCATATCTATTTTTAGATTTTTCTTTTCGAACTTATCTTCAAATTCTCCTGTAATTTGTTGTATTAATTCTTTTATGTTTATATCTTCCATATTTAATTTTAGATTTCCAGATGATACTTTTGATGCTTCTACTAGGTCTTCTATTAATTTTTTTAATCTTTGTGACTTTTTATCTAGTATGGCAATATATTGTTCTATTTTTGCATCTTGTATGTTTTCTTTTTTTAGTAAATCTACATAGTTTATTATAGATGTTAGGGGTGTTTTTATGTCATGTGATACATTTGTTATTAATTCTGTTTTCATTCTTTCTGATTTTAGGCTTTGTTCTATTGCATTATGGAATCCTCCTGCTATATCATTTATATATTTTGCCATTTTTCCTAATGTACCTTTTAATACTTCTTCATCCAAATGTACATCTGGTTTTCCTTGATAGATATCCATTAGTGCATCTTGTATTTGTTTTAGTTTTTTATTATATTGTAATATTTCATAAAATACTAATATCCAAAATGCTATAAGTAGTAAAAATCCAAAGAATGAGCCTGATAGTGATATTAATATTGATGTTATTATTATGAATGACCAATATAAAATTGCTATCTTTCTATTTGAGTTAGTTTTATCTGTTATGGCATTTATTGATTTTTTTAAACTTCTTTTTATCCATGCATATATTTTATATATTAAAAATGTTTTCCAAAATTGCTTTGCTTTAATTCTTTTTACTGTTGTTACAAATAATACCATTCCACTTGCATATGAGCCTAAATATGATAGTAAGAATAATGATATTACCATTTTTTGTGGTATTTGTACTTCTATTCCTGCAATTCCTATGCTTAATACTATTCCTATTATCATTGATATTATTGTGAATAATATTTCATATGGGAATTTATCTATTCCGTTTAACACTATTCCTTCTTTTCCTTTTTCGTGTCCTATTGATATGCATAAGTAGATTATCATTGCTATTAAACATATTGCTGATATTGGTATTAGATATACTGGTGCATTTTCATGTCCTTTGAATAAATTATACACTTCTTGTTGAATATAGAATACGTTTGTTGAATTTAATGCCTGCATGTCAAAACTTGTATAAACTTTATATCCTTGCATTTCTTCCATAGATTGATAATCAGAAATTAAGTATTTTGCATTATCTTGATTCATTAATTCTATATTTGTACTGATATTTCCATCTTCATATACCCAATATATATCTTTAGTTTTCATATCTTCTATATCTTGTATATAATTCTTTGTTCTTATATTTGTATATAATTCATTTGTTTCTTTGTTTATAATAATATATTGAATATTATTATATATGTAAGTATCATTGTAGTTTCTTGATTCATAATATATTCTTCCTTCTGAATAATCACTATCTTCTATTTCGGCATATTTCCCGTATGATTGTGATTTATTTGATTTTTCATATTCTTTTATATATTCTATATCTGTTACAATTGAATATAAGTAATTCATGGCAAAATTTTCTGTTTGAACAAAATCTTGATTTTTATTAAAATCTCCATATTCTGATGTTATTGCAACATTTAATACACTTAATATTAGTATTATTAAAAAAATTGGTATTAATATATAGCAAAGAACTCTAGTCCATGTAGATTTTTTGAGATTCTCCATAGCTTCACTCCCTATCTATATTTTTTACTACTTTTATGTTATATCTTCTATTTTATATCCTATCCCCCATATTACTTTTAAATATTTAGGTTCTTTTGGATTTATTTCTATTTTTTCTCTTATGTGTCTTATATGTACTGCTATTATGTTTTCTGCTCCATAACTTTCTTCATTCCATACATTTTCATATATTTGAGTTATAGAAAAAACTTTTCCTTTGTTTTCTAATAAAAATTTTAAAATATGATATTCTGTTGCAGTTAATTTTATTTCTTTTCCATCTACTGTGACTTTCTTTTTTTCATCATCTATTTCTAGTTCTCCTGTTTTTAATAGAGATTTACTTTCTTTTTTATCTAAATTTCCAAATTCCACATATCTTCTCAAATGTGATTTTACTCTTGCTATTAATTCTAATGGATTAAATGGTTTTGTTATATAATCATCTGCTCCTGTATCTAGCCCTGCAATTTTGTCATAATCTTCTGATTTTGCAGATAACATTATTACTGGTATTGTTTTTGTTTTTCTTATTTCCTCTAATGTTTCTATTCCATCTTTTTTTGGCATCATTACATCTAATATTACAAGATGTATTTCATTATTTTTGATTATATTTAATGCTTCTTCTCCATCATATGCTTTTAACACTTTATACCCTTCTCTTGATAAATAAATTTCTATTGCATTTGCGATTTCTCTATCATCATCTACTACTAATATTTGATACATATTACATTCTCCTTTTCCTTAATTATATTAACATATGTTTCTGAATAAAAAATATATAAATTATTAATTTTTTATGAATTTATTAGTTATCTTATAATTAATTTTTTGAAAGTTTTAGATTTTAATAAGTACAAGATATTGTTTATAAAGCCTTATAAAATTTATTTTTAAGAACAAAAGTGAAAATTAGAAATTTTCACCCTGGGTACTAATTCTATATTAGTGCCCATTTTTATAAAGATGTTGTTTTTAAGTTTCCACCTATCTTTAGGCAATCCTTTTCTTTAATGGTCGTTGTTCTCGGCCAATATCCATCGCTATTTCTAGGTTTGGACTAAAGTTTTTTACATATTTCCTTAATATATTTAAGCTTCCATTTATATCACTATTTATTATTTTCCCAGTATTTGTCCTAAATAATCCTCTTTCTATTCTTCTTGTTTTATTATAGTTTTCTTTATTTATTTCTTCTTTATCTATACTACTTACTCCTGATGTATATTTTTCTTCTATTAATATTACTTCTTTTCCTTCTAATTTTGCCTTATATTCTATTTTTTTCACTAATTCTTGTATTGGCATTTGTACAAATCTTTTATTATTCTTCATTCCTTGTTTTATATTTTTATATTTCCTATTATTATCCTATCACATTCATTTTCTATTGCATAATTCACTATCATTCTACTTGCCTTATGCATATATGTATTACAATATTGCTTCCTTTTTCTATATAGTTTTTCTATTTGTCTTGTATTTTTATACTTCTTATTTCCTATCATTTTCATTTGGATTCCTTGTAATCTTCCTATTTCTTTATTGTAATATCCTATTTTTGATTTTGCTCTTTCTCCTGCTATTATTAATGTTTCATTATTATTCATATTTGTACATGTTGCTAAATTATCTAGCCCTAAATCTATTGCCATTACATTTGTTCCTTCTTTTGCTTTTTCTTCTCTTTCGTATATCATTTCCATTTTATATTTATTCTCTTTCTCTTTTCTTATCTTTATCATTTTTATTTCCGAAAAGTTTACTAGCTTTTTTAATTTTCTTGGAATTAAAAAATTTAAACTCTTTACTTTAAACTTTTCTTGCATTTTTTTGATATTGATAATTTTAATGTTTTTCCTTCAAGCCTTATCGCATATTTTGTAAATGTTATTTGTATTTTTCTTGAATTCTTATATCTTGGCTTTCTTGGTTCTCCCTTAATACTTTTATCTCCTTTATCATGTTTTTCTTTTAATGCTATATATGATTTATGGTCACTTATACAACTTAAAATAGTTTCTTGTAATGTATGTGAATGTAAATATTTAGAATGCCAATTTAATTCTCTATACTTTTTATAAATTTTGCTACTTTGTACATTTATACTATTTTTTAATAATATTGTTTCCTTTCCTTGATATATATCATAATTTAACATGTTATATACTTTTTCACAATGCCACATTATTTCTTCTATTATATCTTTTTGTGTATTATTCACTTTAAATATATATGGAAATGTTAATTTCACATTCTCACCACCAATCTATGTTTTAAGTATATCACATCAAACACCTTTTCGCAATAGCGTTGGTAACATTTTTTAAAACATTTTGGTGTACTTTCCTATAATATAAAAAAAGGGAAGATTTTATTCTTCCCATTATCCTAAAATACTATTTTTCATTACTTCAGATTTTTCTTGTACTTCATCTACTCCTGTTGCTATGACTGTTACTTCAACTTTATCTCTCATTTTTGAATCTACTACTGTTCCAAATATGACATTTGCGTCTTCATTAATTCTATCATTTACTAGTGAGATAGCACTATTTATTTCTAGTAAACTCAAATCTGTATTTCCTTTTACATTGAATATAACTCCCTTTGCTCCATCTATTTTATTTTCTGTTAATGGGTTTGTAATAGCTTGTCTTACTGCATCTTCTATTTTTCTATCTCCTGATGCTTTTCCGATTCCCATATATGCTTTTCCATGATATTTCATTGTTGTTCTTATGTCAGCAAAATCTATATTTACTTCTCCTGTTGAATTTAATAAATCTGTAACACCTGTAATTCCTTGCTCTAATACTTTATCTGCTAAAGAAAATGCTGTGTTTAGTGTAATTCTTTCATCTGTTACTTTTAATAGACTATCATTTAATATTACTATTAAATCATCAACATTATCTTTTAGTTTTTGTATTCCATATTCTGCTCTTACTTTTCTTGCCTTTCCTTCAAATTTAAATGGTTTTGTTACTACTCCTACTGTTAAAATTCCCATTTCTTTTGCTATCTCTGCTACTACTGGTGCGGCTCCTGTTCCTGTTCCTCCACCCATTCCTGCTGTTATAAATACCATATCTGCACCTTGTAATATTTGTTTTATCTCTTCTTTATTTTCCATTGCTGCTCTTGCACCAACATTTTCGTTTGCCCCTGCACCTAATCCTTTTGTTGTTTCTACTCCAATTTGTAAAATATTATTTGTTTTTGCTCTTTTTAATGTTCCAGTTTCTGTATTTAATAAATAGAAGGTTACGCCTTGTACTTTGTCTTCTATCATACGATTTACTGCATTATTTCCTGCACCACCTACTCCTATTACTTTAATCTTTGGCGTTTTGCTTTGGTCTCTTTGCTCTATGCTAAACATTTGTATTCCTCCTTATTATTTGCTGTATATATTTCTATCACATTTTTTTTATAATTTCAATGGATTATTTTAATTTTATAAGTGTTTTTTTATTTTATAAGTATATTTTGTTATAAATGTTTTTATTTTTTACTGGAATATGATGTCTAATCTTTTCTACCTTCTATTATTTATATATTTTTTTAGTTACAATTCATCAATTTATATCTTTGTTGTTTTTTATATTTGCATTGAATATGCTATATTTTTTACTTTGAATCCAAATTTTTCGTAAACTTTAATTGCATTTTTATTTTCTTCATTTACTGTTAAATATATATCTGTGCAACCATTTTCTTTTGCATATTTTTTTACGTATTCTAATAATTCTTTACCTATCCCGTTCCCTCTATTTTTTTCATTTACACATATTGCATCTATTTGTAATTGTTTTTTATATCTAAATCCTGGTTTATCTTTTTCCTTAATATTAAATGTAGTATATCCTACAATTTCATCTTGTATCTTTGCTATAATTATTTCTTTATTTTGTATCATTTTTTCAAATTCTTCTATGCTAATCACTTCATCTATACTTAAAAATAAGTCTGGTCTCCATTTCACATGTAAGTCGTGAACTTGTTTAGCTAATTTGTTTACTTCTTTAAAATCCTCTATTCTTGGAACTTCTATTTTTATTTGCATTATTCTTCACTCCTTATATATTAAATTTTTCTTTTATTGTTGTTGCAACTTCTTTAGCAGATAAGTTTTCATTATTAACTTTAATGTAATTCTTAAATATTTTTTCACCTTCTCCTGGTTCAGAATTAAATTTATGCTTTGTCATTGAATTTATTAAATCATTTTCACTCCACTCTAAATCTCTTTTAGAAGCTTTATGTTTCAATCTATTATCTGTCTTATTTCTTTTTAGTCTTTCTTCTAAAGATGCTTCTAATTCTATTACATAATTTTCCTCAAATAAACTCATCCATCCATCTACTTCTTGTTTTTCCTCTTCTAAATCATTTCCAAAGTCAAAACATCCTGTAAATATTATTCCTTTTTCAGTACTTTTTGCAAATTCTTTAAGCACCTCGTATCTTATAACTTGATTCATTTTTCTATATGCTTTTTTATCATAATCAAATATTAGTCTAACCATTTCTATTGTCATATGATTATGAAATAATTTATATCCTGTTATTTTCGATAGTTCTTGACCTACTGTCATTTTTCCAACTGCCTGTGGACCTATTATTAATATAAGTTTAGGCATTTTAATCATCTCCCCACATATCTTTAAATCTATCAAATATCTTTGTTTTACTTTTTCAGCTTTAGCAATTAATTCACTTTCTAAAAATTTCCTCTATTATTAATTATGCTTTTGCTGAAGTAATATTATCTTTATAATAAACTTTCTTTAGTATAATCAAAAAGCCTTGCAAAGAAATCTTTAAGACTCCTTTGCAAGACTTGTATTTTCTTACTTTATAAGTGTAAGTAGCTCTGTATTTTTGCTACCCTTTACCGCTCAAGCTATATTGCTCTAGGTAAACTCTTAAATATGGTTTTAATTTTAGCATATTGTGTTGATTTTGTCAAGATTATTTTTAACTCTGTCATATCTCTGTCATTACTCTGTTAATTTATATTTTTTATTTGTTGTTTTTTCATTATTATCAGTAGCTTCATTTTTTTGTCTTGAAGTAATTTTCTTAAAATTCTTCTAACTGTACTGTCAGAAATTTTAGTTTTTTCAATAATATCTTTTGCTCCAATAGTAATATTTTTCTTAATACATTCTAATACTTTTTGTTTATTTTAAGCTCTCAAAATAATTTACTCCTCCTATTTTTTTCATTATATATGACACATAATTTAACATTTTATCAATTATTGCGTATGGTAGATGATTTATTTCCATTTGAAACCTGCAATTTTCATTTCAACGAAAAAAGTTGAGGCAGAAAATTTTCAAAGTTTTCCACCCCAACTATTGACATTCACCCCAATTCTATAAAAAGACTTGAGAAAATTTCTTCAAGTCTTTTTTATCTGGTGGCTTCAAGTGGAATCGAACCACTGACACGAGGATTTTCAGTCCTCTGCTCTACCAACTGAGCTATGAAGCCATTTTATTATATTTCTTTATATAAAAAATGGCGACCCGGAACGGGCTCGAACCGTCGACCTCTAGCGTGACAGGCTAGCGTTCTAACCAACTGAACTACCGGGCCGTAAAAACATGGTGGTCGCTATAGGGCTCGAACCTATGACCCCCTGCTTGTAAGGCAGATGCTCTCCCAGCTGAGCTAAGCGACCGTTTGTCCTTCCGACGAGATTTAGTATACTAGATTTTTTTTATAATGTCAATACTTTTTTTAGAATTTTTTGGATTTTTTTCAAAAAGTAAATTAAAAAAGTAAATTCTATTCTAGTAAAAGTAAATAGATTTTAATTGTATTTTAAAAGTTATTGTAAG
>CALXJT010000034.1 GCA_944388695.1 uncultured Clostridia bacterium | reverse complement strand
AAATTACTATTTGCCATTATCATACCATAAAGAAAATCATTCCACAATTCAAGATATGAATTTTAAAATAACCCTCATCCAAAAACCCCAGCATTTATGCTGGGGCTTTGGACAGTAAGATTATTAAACCTGCCTAAATTTTTTTAATTCTAATTTACAAATAATCGTGATTTATGAACGATGTTTATTGAAAATAAAATACTACTACCTCTGTCGTGAGTTTTTGCTCTCCAGATTCAGTATTATAAAATCTACTACTCAATCTTCCAAAAATAGAAATTCTCGTCCATTGAGTCAATTTATAGACTTTTTCTGCACTGCCATTAAAAGCAACACAAGGCATATAATTTCTTTGTCTCTCTCTAAAATTAAATACTTTCAAATCCAAATTACAAACTTTTAAACCTCTAAAGGTTTCCTTTATTCTTGGTGCTTTCACAACATTTCCTTCAAGATACAGCCAGTTTACATCCTCATCAAGTTCTTCATCATAACCCATTTTTGTTACTTCAACATAGAACTGTAATTTATCTTCCACAAAAGTAGAGCACACTTTACCAATTATCTGTACCCGCTTCGCATTTTTATCGAACATATACTCATTTTCGATTGGAACAACAATTTCCAAATAATCTACATCATTTTTTCCTTTTCCATTCTCTCTTTTTACTGCCAAAGTAAATCTGTAACCTACTAAATAGTCAGTTGTAAATAATGTAACTTTTCCCATTAGTGTCCCATTCAAAATTATTTTGTTTGATGGAATAATATTGCCTTTCTTATAATTTGTGAGTAAATCATTCAGTTCATACATAAAATCTTCTCTTGTCATGTCTCTTTATCTCCTAGCTTTCTTTTAAATTTTAATGGGTTACTTTGTTTCTTTCTTTACATGCTTGTTTAAGTGTAACTGTTCTTTTTATACACTTCTCTTTTAGTATTTACCTTCTATCATCGCTTCTAAAAATCATTCTCTAACAACTAATTTTTTATTTTGATTTCTAATTTTCTTGTTTCCTTTTTTCTCCTTTCTTTGTAAATTAGCCTGGTACTAAATAATTATTTTTATACCTCCTTTTCAATTTTTTATGAAGAATATTTTAATATATATTTACATAAAAGTCAATCGATAAGGAGGTATTTGGAGTACACTTTCATATTATTCTATTCATAAAAAAACATTACAATCTTTCATTAACTTTTCTTAACATTTCTTTATACTTTTCCAATTTATTTCTTTCTTCCTGAATTTTAGCCTCTGGTGCTTTATTTATAAATCCTGGATTTGATAACATTTTTTCACATCTTGTAACTTCCGCTTCTAATTTTTGTTTTTCTCCTTCTAATCTTTTTCTTTCCTCTTCTAAATCAACCAATCCTTCAAAAGGCATATATAACTCAATTCCGTCTTTTAAGATACTAATTGCATTTTCTTTAATACCTATTTTATCTTTTTGAATTATAATTTTTTCACCATAACCTAATTTCAAAATAAAATCTTTTTCTTCCCAGATTTCATTTTCATATTTAATTGTTACAAATATAAGGTCTGCCTTTTTTGATGGATGAACATTCATATTTGCTCTTATATTACGTATTCCTGTTATAATTTCTTTTATTTTTTCAATAAAATTCTCTTCTCTAACAAAATTATACGTATCTCTTGCTATTGGCCAATCTGAAACTATCAAATCTTTATCATCATACTTAACTAAACAATCATAGATTCTTGTTGTAAGAAATGGCATAAATGGATGTAATAATTTCATACATGTTCTAAAAACATAATCTAACACATAAGAAACTTGAACTTTTTCCTCTTGATTTTCGCTATATATTCTTGTTTTTACAATTTCTATATACCAATCGCAAAATTCATTCCATATAAAATTATATATTTTATCTAGTGCTATTCCTAAATCATAATTTTCTAAATTAATTGTAATTTCTTTAACTAATTTATTTAATTTTGATATAATCCATTTATCTTCTATTTTCAAGAATTCTTCATTATACATATGTGTTAGTTTACTATAGCATACTTCTCTAAATTTAATAATATCTTTTTCATCTGCTCTATTATTAATAATAAATTTCGCAGCATTCCATATTTTATTTGCAAAATTTGAAGCTTGCTCTAATTTTTCTGGCATATATCTAATGTCATTTCCCATAGTTGTTCCTGATAAAACAGAAAATCTTAAACTATCTGCTCCATATTTTTCTATAATTTCTATTGGATCAATTCCATTTCCTAAAGATTTTGACATTTTTCTTCCTTGACTATCACGAACTATACCATGTATTACAACATCTTTAAATGGGTTCTTTCCTGTTAATTCTATACCTTGTGTCATCATTCTTGAAACCCAGAATGTTATAATATCATATCCTGTTACTAGTGTATTTGTTGGATAAAATGTTTTATAATCTTCATTTTCTGTATCAGGCCAACCTAATGTTGAAAATGGCCATAATGCTGAACTAAACCATGTATCTAAAGAATCTTCATCTTGATGGAATTCAGTATTTCCACATTTATCACATTTTTCTGGCATATTCTTTGAAACTTGAATATTCCCACATTCATCACAATAATATACTGGTATTCTATGTCCCCACCATAATTGTCTTGAAATACACCAATCTTGGATATTATCTAACCAATTAAAATATGTTTTTTCATATCTTTTTGGTACAAATTTTACTTCTCCGTTTCTAACATTATCAGCTGCAATTTTTGCTAAATCTTTCATTTTAATAAACCATTGTTCAGAAATTCTTGGCTCTATTGTACTATGGCAACGATAACATTTTCCTACATTATGTGTATAATCTTCTATTTTAACTAATGCTCCTATTTCTTTTAAATCTTCAACAATTAATTTTCTTGCATCTATTGACTTCATTCCTTTATATTTTGGAACTAAATCAAGCATTATAGAACTATCATCAAATACTTCAACAATCTCTAAATTATGTCTTAAACCTGCTTGATAGTCATTTGGGTCATGTGCTGGTGTTATTTTAACACATCCTGTACCAAATTCTTTTTCTACAAATTCATCTGCTATTATTGGAATTTCTTTATTCATAATTGGTAATATACATGTTTTTCCTATTAAGTCTTTATATCTTCCATCCTCTGGATTTACAGCTACTGCTGTATCTCCTAACATTGTTTCTGGTCTTGTTGTTGCAACAATTATATATTTATCCTCATCTTTAATTTTATATCTTATATGCCATAAATGTGAAGCCTCATCTTCATATTCAACTTCTGCATCAGAAATAGTTGTATGGCATGATGGACACCAGTTAATCATTTTTTTACCTTTATAGATTAGTCCTTTATTATATAATGTAATAAACTGCTCTAAAACTGCTTCAGATAAACCTGAATCCATAGTAAAACGCTTTCTATCCCAATCACAAGAACATCCTAATCTTTTTTGTTGTTCTTCTATTGTTCCACCATATTCTTTAGTCCAATTCCATGCTCTTTCTAAAAATTCTTCTCTTGTTATATCTTTTTTAGTTAGCCCTTCTTCTTTTTGCATTTTTTCAACTATTTTTACTTCTGTTGCTATTGCCGCATGGTCAGAACCTGGAAGCCATAATGTATTATATCCTTTCATCCTTTTAAAACGTATTAATACATCTTGAATTGTTCCATCTAATGCATGTCCCATATGTAATTTTCCTGTTACATTTGGTGGTGGCATCATTATACAGTAACTTTCTTTTGTTTTATCCATATTTGGTTTGAATTCACCTTTTTCTTCCCAACTTTTGTAAATTTCCTCTTCAAACTCTTGTGGGCAATATTTTCCATCTAATTTTAAGTCTGATTCTTTCATATTAACTCTCTCCTTTCTATTTTTATGATTTTAAGAGGTGTTTTTAGTTCAGTTCTTTAATAGCTTTTTTCATAAATTATAAATAAATTTTCTGAAATAAATTTTTAAGAGTATTAATAGATATTTCAGCAGAATTTAATATAAAATTTATAAATTCAAAAAAGCGTCCCCTAAATCCCTTTATATTAGGATTTTAAGGGACGCTTTTAACTCACCTCTCACCTATTATATACAAGGATTAAATAAGGACGAATTACTCCGCGTTACCACCTTTATTACTCTTAATTTATTTAAGAATCTCTCAATTTAAGTTATAACGTTACCAACGGATATCCCTACTACTATTTCAGAATATCAACTCAAAAGCTACCTTCCATTTATACACATTAAGAAGCTTTCAGCCAGTGACTTCTATTCTCTAAAATGCTTTAATAAATGTACTCCTCTTTATCTTCGTTTTTTATATTAACTATTATTACATATTTTTATCAATTTTTCAAGTAATTATACAATTTTTTTCAAAACCCCTTTATCTTTTAAATTTTTTATGATACAATATGCACAAATATATCAAAAGATGAACATTTTAGGAGGTAATTAATATGGATTTTAATAAATGTAGTAGATGTGGTAGTTTTTATCTATCAACAGGAAATGTATGCCCTAAATGCAGTAGCAAAGATCAACTAGAATTTTCAACATTTAAAACTTATATTTCAGAAAACGGATTTGAAGAAAACCTAGAAAAAGTATCAGGAGAAACTGGTATTTCTATCAAAAATCTTAATCGTTTTATGCAAGAAATAAATAACACTAATTACTTAAACAATAATAAAATGAAAAATCTAGAAAATAATAGCATTCATTTATAATGATTGCTATTTTATTACATAAGAGTTAATTTGGTTTATAGGTAAATCCATAAAACCTAAAATTATTATAAAGGATTGTGATTAAATGAAAAATGTACTAGATGTTTTAAAAGAAAGAGGATACATTGAACAAATGACTCATCCAGAGGAAATGAAAAAATTTTTTGACGAGAATAAATCTGTTCCTTTTTATATTGGAATTGACCCAACAGCAGACAGTCTACATGTAGGTCATTTTGTTTCATTAATGGTTGCAAGTCATATGCAAAAAAACGGACATAAACCTATAATTTTAGTTGGAGGTGGTACAGCCTCAATTGGTGACCCTTCTGGAAAAACAGATATGAGAAAAATGCTAACACGTGAAGAAATAGACAATAATGTTGCTTGCATAAAAAAACAAGTTGAAAAATTTGTTAGTTTTGAAGGTGAAAATGCTGCAATAATTGTTAACAATGCTGATTGGCTTTTAGATTTGAATTTCATCAACTTTATGCGTGAAATAGGAAGTCTATTTTCAGTAAATAAAATGCTTGCAGCTGAATGTTATAAACAAAGAATGGAAAAAGGCTTAACTTTCTTTGAATTAGGATATATGTTAATGCAATCATATGACTTTTTACATTTATATAATACTTATGGATGTAAACTTGAAATTGGTGGTAATGACCAATGGTCAAATATTATCGGTGGTGTTGAATTAATTCGTAAAATTGGAAAAAGCGATTCTTTTGGTTTAACTTTTAAACTTCTTACAACAAAAGAAGGGAAAAAAATGGGAAAAACCGAAAAAGGTGCTTTATGGCTAGATTCTTCTAAAGTTTCTCCTTATGAATTTTATCAATATTGGAGAAATATTGAAGATGAAAGTGTAGAAACTGTACTTTCTCTATTAACTTTTATGCCAATGGAAAAAGTTAAAGAACTTTGTAGTTATAAAGATGAAAGAATTAATGAAGCTAAAAAAATAGCTGCTTTTGAAATAACAAAATTAATCCATGGAGAAGAAGAAGCTAAAAAAGCTGAAGAAGCATCTAATGCATTATTTACTGGTAATGGAAGCATTGAAAATATGCCTTCTACAAAATTAGATGATCCTTATACTTCTTTAGTCGATATCATAGTTCTTACAAATATCGCTCCTTCTAAAGGTCAAGCTAGAAAACTAATTGAACAAGGTGGTATTTCTTTAAATGATACTAAAATTTCAGATATTAATTATGTTCTTTCTGATAAGGATTACTCTGAAGGATATGCCATTTTAAAAAAAGGAAAAAAAGTATTTCATAAATTAAAAATTTAAAACAAAAAATGTTTAGAAAGAAAAATTAGCAATAAAATCAAAAATTTATTTATTTACGGCAAAATCGGTAGTTTAAAAATGGACTCAATTTTCAAAAAATATTTTGGACATTGAGTCCATTCTCAAACTACCGATTTCATCTCTGAATTTCAAATTTATTCCTAATCTCCATTTTGTTTTGGAAAAATTTTTCCGAACAAAATGGAGTGTTCCCAATGTTCGCCTCACCTACTTTTTTGCACAATATCAACAATATCTGCTATATATTCTCCTATAACAGGAATATTCAATGCAACAATTTTTTGTAATAAATAAACTAATATTGCAGTAATTATTGTAACACCAATTCCTATTCCAATTCCTCTAAAAATTCCAGCAAAAAAATTTCTTTTAAACATTTCTTTTTTGTTTCCTAATATATAACTCAATTCTTCTATATTAGATTCTTGTAATATTCTATTCAATTGCTCCACAGAATAATGTAATAAATTAAAATCTTTTTTCTTAAAAAACATAAAAATCCACCTAGTATTAAGATGGATTTTTTATGCTTTTTTATACAATTTTAAAAAATTATTTCATCATTTTGATTTACTATTTGTTTCATTACTTTAATCAATTACTTTAATCATTATTTTAATATTTTAATATTTTAATCATTACTTTATTCTTATCTTTAATTTTAGTTGACAGTATTTTCGCCTGATACATCGTTATAAACAGCAGCATTTTCATTATCAAATACATTTTCTACTGTATTTGAATCTATTGTATTTGAATCTATTGTATTTGAATCTATTGTATTTGAATCTACTGTATTTGAATCCATTGTATTCGAATCTAGCATATTTGAATCTATCGAATTCACATCACTAGCATTTTCCTTATTTTCTTCTATTTTTTTATCTTCCTCTTCTTTTAATTTTTGTAGTTGTTCAATTAAACTCTGTAATTTTTGTATATCTGTGCCCATCATTTCCCAATCATTATTATTATTTGACTCTGTTAAATTTTGATTTGCCTTAATAATTGCTTCTATTACACCTTCTATATCATCTGTATTCTCTACTTCAATATCAACAGCATCTTTTGATAATAAATTACTTAAGGCTTCATCTAAAGTATTTCCTATTGCAACTTTATTTCCTGATGATACAACTACTCTTTTTAAAAGAGGAATATTATTACTTGGGTCATTTAACATTGTTTGATATATTGGCTCCACATATAATAAAGTATTTTCTATAGGAACAACTATCATTTCTTTAGTTATTTTTGTACCTGTTTTATTTAAGCTTTCTATCTCTGCTGAAATTGCTTCATCTTGTTCTATTTGTTGGTCTAATTGCATTGGTCCGACTATATTACTATCTTGAGAGAATTTATATAATCTTAACTGATTTGTACCACCTTCTGTTGTTCCTACTAAATATGATATTAAATTTTGCTTTCCATTTGGTGTATATACTTGAATTAATCCAAGTTCTTCTTTACCATCAATTTCAACCATTGTATAATATGGCTCTAAAATACTTCCTGTTGATTTTGTAATTTGTGATGAATTATATTTTGCAAAATCCCATATATCATCTGCTCTATATAAAATATCTGGTTTCACATTATGATATAATTTTAATAATTCTGCTTGTACATTATATAAATATTTTGGATATGTAAAATGTTCAGCTATATCTTGAGGAACATCCTTTTTAAATAATCCTTCATACATTTTACTATATGCCATTGCTATTGGGTCTGTTTCATCTGTTATATAATATGTTATTGTTCCATCATAAGCATCAATAATTACTTTTACAGAATTTCTTATATAATTAATTTTTTCTTTTTTACCATCATATTCTACTTCTACATATTGTGAATATGGATAGCTACTAGATACTGTATATGCATCTAAAACCCATACTACTTTTCCATCATCTGTTACAACAGTATATGGATTATCATCATACCATAAATATGGCATTGCTTTTTTTGCTCTTTCTATAATATTTCTATTCATTAATATTTTACTATCTGATGTCATTTCTCCAGAAAATGCTAATTTTAAGTCACCATTTGTTATTCCTAATATTAATCTATCTATGAAATTTACATTTAAACCTGCTTTTCCAGAATATGTTGATGTATGTTCAACTCCATTTTCATCTGTATAATCATATTCTTGTTCATTTTTTGCATTTGTTGCTATTGTCTCATTTGTCTCTAATCCAAAATATATTCTTTGCTCTGTAGTATTTAGTTTATCATCTTCTCCAGAAACTTCTTTTTGAAGATATTCTATATTACCATTTTCAGTACTTGTTGTAGCTGATGTTAAAATTTGTCCCATTCCATGTGTATATTCATATGTCTTATTTGTATATGTTCTTCCTGAATTTGAAATTTCTCTTGGTGATACATAAACTAATCTATTTATTCCATCTATACTATAATTTGCCAAATTTGCTGTTCTATATGAATAATATCCTGTTCCTGTTTGATCTTGAGATAAAGTATTTAATACTATATCTTGCGTAATTATTGGTATATTATCTATAATATTACTATTATTTTTTACTTCTTCTTCTGTTATTGTACCAGAATTTTCTAAACTTATTTCTTCTACATTTACATTATATGCACTTTTAGTATTTTCTATATTACGTGCTATATTAGTCTTCTCTTTATCTAATTTATTTGAACCTACAAATATTAAATTAAATCCAACCATTACTACAAATAAAAGAACTAAATATGCAGGAATTACTAATAAGTTTTTAATTATGTTTCTAGTATCTTGTCTCTTAAATGCTCTTACTGCTCTCCAAATAAATACAATTATAATAACTGCAAATATTGTATATCCCCATCTTTGAATTATACTATTTGTATAATTTGCTCCTGTTAATTCTACATTACCCTCTGTACCATCTATTCTTGTAGTCTCTAAATTTTCTATTGTTGTTATTGTTCCATACATTATATTTTGTGTATTAAGGAATGTAATTAATCCTAATCCTATAGCTATCAAAACAACATTTCTACATATTTTTTTAATAAATACACTATGTTTTAAAACTTCTCTATCTATTCCCTCAAAATATCTATTCCATACAATAAAATAATATATTGCCATATATATAGTTAATCCAACAACTATACCAATAAAATACATTATTAATGTTTCTATTAATGGTTTTTGGAATATATAATATCCTATATCTAAACCAAATATTGGATCTCCTCTTCCAAATGAAGCATTACTAAAATATAATAAAACTTTTTGAGTTAACACATTTGACATTATAACACTTACTATTGAAGAGATTATTAAAGATATTGATTTATTAGGAAGTTTTGGCATTTCCTTTTTTTCTTTATCAAAAAATTCTTTTAATCCTTTTTTTATACCTCTATTTGTAAAATATATTAATAAATATAAAAATACAAAATTAATAGCCATAATGCCATATTGAAATTTTAAATTTGTTAAGAATTCTCCTAAATATTCTTCTCCTAACTCTTGATATTCTAAATAATTCCCTCTATATACTACATATGTTCCTAGAGCAAATAATATAATGAATATAATTACAATAATCATTCTATTTTTACTTTTAGGTTGTACTTTTTCTGTTGTTTTTTTCATATTTTCTACTTGTTCTGAATTAGATGTTTTTACGTTATTTTCAATCTCGTTTGACATCTTTTATCTCCTTTCTACTCCCCTTATCTTCACACTTTATTTATTAGAAAATTTTTTCAGATTATATACAATTATATTATCGCTTTAACAAAATCTTCTGCTACAAATTCTTGCATATCATCAATTTGCTCTCCAACACCAATAAATTTAACTGGTATTTGATTTTCTTCAACTATTCCTATTACAACTCCACCTTTAGCTGTACCATCTAATTTTGTTAAAACTAAACCTGTTATATCTGCCTCTTCTTTAAATGCTTTTACTTGTGAAATAGCATTCTGCCCTGTTGTTCCATCTATAACCAATAAAACTTCTTGGTCTGCATCACTCATTTCTTTATTTATAACCTTTTGTATTTTATTAAGCTCATCCATTAAATATTTTTTGTTATGCAACCTTCCTGCTGTATCCACTATTAATACATCAGCATTTGATTCCTTTGTTTTCCTTATTGCTTCAAAAACTACTGATGCAGGGTCAACACCTTCCTCTCGTTTAACAACTTCTGCCCCTGCTCTATTTGCCCATATTTCTAATTGTTCAACAGCTGCTGCTCTAAATGTATCTGCTGCTGCAACTATAACTTTCTTTCCTTCTTTTGCAAGTCTATTAGCTATTTTTCCAATTGATGTTGTCTTACCTACACCATTTACACCAACTACTAGAATAACAGAAGGTTTAGTATTTAAATGTAATTTTGTGTCTGAAACTTCTAAAATCTTTGACATTTCTTCTCTTAAAACTTGTTTTACTTCTTCTTCATCTTCTATTTTTTCTTTTTTTATTCTTTCTCTTAAATTATTAATAATTTTTACAGATGTATCCATACCTATATCCGACATTATTAATATTTCTTCTAATTCATCTAAAAAGTCTTCATCAACTTTTCTAAAATTACTAAATACTTGATTTATCTTTTCATTAAAAGATTCTCTTGTTTTGTTTAAACCTGATTTTAATTTATCAAAAAAACCCATTTTATAATTCCTTTCTCTCTTAAATTTACTGAATTTTATTTGTTTTTGTTTATATCTATTTAAAGACATATATAATATAACATATTTTTTGGTAAAATTCTAGTAATTGGTAGAGAATTTTTATAGTATGTTATAGAATTTAGAATACTTTATATAAATTTTAATCCATTGTCTTTTTCTTGTCTATCTCGTGTAAGTATTGAATTTAAGATACTTTATATAAATTTTAATAGAAAGATTCGGAAATTAAAACCTTTTGTATAATTTTTTAATATTATATTCCAAAAATAAGGCACTTTATGTGATTTTTAATATGTTCTGTTAATTCCTCTTATTTTAAGATAATATCATGAACATTTTCAAAAAATCTACACAAAATGCCTTATCTATTACATCTTCATTATCACATTTAAAAACAATTTTCTCTAATGTTTAAACTTATTTTATAAGCTACCATGTACAGAATATATAGAATGCAATGGCTGATGTCTAATCACTTTATAATCTACCATTAGAAACATTATAAAACTTTAGCATTTCAAATAAATAATCATATAATTAAATTCTAAAATAAAATTCCTATTAAAATTTATTTAAATTATCTTCTAGCTTCAAATTTACAATTTAAAAATTACTTTCTATAAAATTGAGCCTTGACTCCATAATTATTATTCATACCACAAATCATACACATTTCACTGTTTTTCTGTTTACTTAATATCTGCATATTTTACCTCTTTTCCAAAACTCCATTCTACTGGTTTGTGTTCAGCTAAACTCTTTTTAACATCTAAAATTCTTTGATTTGAAGAACCTCTAAAACGTAATTTTAGGTCTTTCTTATCCTCTTCAAATTTTCCATCTACAACAACATCAAAATATTTTATTAATTCCTTTGTTGTATCACTTTCTTTCGCCATTCTTCCTACAACATCTTTCTCAAAATCAAATCCTGTATAACACCAAATATTTTTATCAGGGAATTTTTCTTTTACCTTTTTTACAAGAGGTAATAACCCTTCTTGATTTTGCTTTTCTAATGGTTCTCCTCCCAAAAGTGTTAAACCTGTAATATAATCATGATTCATATATTCTATAATTTTATCTATTTCCTTATCTGTAAATTCATTTCCATAATTAAAATCCCAAGCACACTGATTAAAACATCCTTTACAATGATGATTACATCCACTAACAAATATTGAAACTCTTACCCCTTCTCCATTTGCAACATCAACTCTTTTTATATCTGCATAATTCATTTCTAATGCTCCCCTTTCTTAAGAAATGAGAGACAGTTCTAGAAATTCCTCCTAAGAGGGATTTCTAGGACCGTCCCTCAATCCATTCACTCTATAAGTGCATTACTCTTTGTTTTATTTCTTTTGTCTTTCCTGCATTCCAGAAGTTTTCTCCTAAATATCCACATGTTCTTCTTACTACTGTCATTTTTGAATGATCTTTATTTCCACAATTTGGGCATTCCCATTCATTATCTTTGTTTATTACTATCTCTCCATCAAATCCACATACACGACAATAATCTGATTTTGTATTGAATTCTGCATATTGAATATTATCATAAATGAATTTTACTACTGATTCTAATGCATCTATATTATTTTGCATATTTGGTATTTCAATATATGAGATTGCCCCTCCTGATGATATTTTTTGGAATTCACTTTCAAATGATAATTTTTCGAATGCATCTATTTTTTCTCTTACATCTACATGATATGAATTTGTATAATATCCTTTATCTGTTACATCTTTGATTGTTCCGAACCTTTCTTTATCTATTCTTGCAAATTTATAACATAAGCTTTCTGCTGGTGTTCCATATAATGCAAAACCTATATTTGTTTCTTTCTTCCATTGATCTACTTTTTCTCTTAAATGTTTCATTACTTTTACTGCAAAATCATGACCTTCTGGTGTTGTATGTGATACTCCTTTCATTAATTTTGTCATTTCATATATTCCTATATATCCTAATGAAATTGTTGAATATCCACCATATAATAATTTATCTATTTTTTCACCCTTCTTTAATCTTGCAACAGCTCCATATTGCCAATGTATAGGGCTTATATCTGAATGTGTTCCTAGTAATGCATAATGTCTACACATTAATGCTTCTTTACATAGTTCTAGTCTTTCATCTAGTAATTTCCAGAATTTATCTTCATCACCGTCTGCTACTATTGCAACTTGTGGTAAGTTAATACTTACTACACCTTGATTAAATCTTCCTTCAAATTTATAATTTCCATTTTCATCTTTCCAAGGTGATAAGAAACTTCTACATCCCATAGGACTAAATACATTTCCTTCATAATTTTCACGCATTTTTTTAGCTGAAATATAATCTGGATACATTCTTTTAGATGAACATTTTACTGCAAGTTTTGTTAAATAATCATATTCTCCACCTTTTAATGAATTAAATTCATCTAATACATATACTAATTTTGGGAATGCTGGTGTTACATATACTCCTGCTTCATTTTTGATTCCTTCATATCTTTGACGAAGTACTTCTTCTATAATCATTGCATTTTCTTTAATATATGGATCATCTTTTTCCAAATGTAAGAATAATGTTACAAATGGAGATTGTCCGTTTGTTGTCATTAATGTATTAATTTGATATTGAATTGTTTGTACTCCTGCTTTTAATTCTGCTTTTAATCTATCTTGTACTAAATCTTCTATAACATCATCAGCTAATTTTCCTTTATATTTTTTCTCTATTTCTGCTTTAAATTTATTATAGCTCTTTCTTAAATATTTTCCTAAATGTATTAAATCTACAGATTGTCCTCCATATTGATTACTTGCTACTGCTGCAATTATTTGAGTTGTAACTGTACATGCAACTTGGAAACTTTTTGGACTTTCTATCATTTTTCCATTCATTACTGTTCCATTATCTAGCATGTCTGATATATTTATTAAACAACAATTAAATATTGGTTGAACAAAATAATCTGCATCGTGGAAATGTAAAACACCTTCGCTATCAGCTTTAGCAATTTTTTCTGGTAATAATAATCTTCTTGTTAAATCTCTTGAAACCTCTCCTGCTATATAGTCTCTTTGTGTTGATGCAAGCAATGTATTTTTATTAGAATTTTCTTCTGCTAATTCTTTATTTTCATTTCTAATTATTCCTAATATTGTCTCATCTGTTGTATTTTGTTTTCTAACTAAAGCTCTTGTATAACGATATACAATGTATTTTTTAGCTAGTTCATATTTTTCTATTTCCATTAATTTTTCTTCTATTATATCTTGTATATCTTCTACAAGCATTCTCTTTTTGTCTAACTCCTCTATATATGCTATTATTTCTTTAATTTGTTCTTTGCTTGCTCTTTCTTTTGCTTTTACCTCTTGATTTGCTTTTTCAATTGCTGTTTCGATTTTTGATCTATCATAATCTACAGCTCTTCCATCTCTTTTAATTACTTTCATTTTACATTTCCTCCTTTATTTTTTATAATATAGGAAAATTAGCTTAACTACTTTTCTTATATTGTGAAAACTGATACATATTCTTTAACTAGAAGCACATTACTATTAAAATTATTATTAAAATTACTACTAAATCACTAAATAGATAAGAAAGTAATATATTCTTTAGTTAAATTTCATTTGTCTGTTTTCTTTATGCTCCTATTATATATCTAATTATTTTATTTTCTGTTGCATAAGCAACGAATTTGCAAAAAGTTTTTTTAGGATTTTTATAGCCCTGTTTTTCACATTTTTTAAGTTATATTACATTTATATTACAAAAAAATTTTTTTAAAGTTATTTTTTACCTTTTTATCAAAGTGAGTTTTTTCGTGAAATTTGAACAAAATTTTATTCATATACATAATCATTTTAAAAAAATTATTTTTATTAGTTGCAGTTGCAACATTTTTATTGTATAATGATTAAAATTTATAGAATATTTTTTTATATTTATTTTATATTCAGTTTATATATACTTGAAAGGAGAAGACATGATTTCATTCCAAGAATTTATAAAAGATTGCGAAAAAAATTGTAATAAAGTTCAACGAAAAAGTTTCAAAAAAGATGAAATTATTACTACATATATAGCCAAAAGAAATCAAATTTGTATTTTAATTTCCGGTTCAGCTGATTTAGTGCGTTATGATTCAAATGGAAATAAAACAATCGTAGAACATTTTACATCAAATGATATATTTGGCGAAATATTCTATACAATTGCTACAAATAATGAATTATTCGTAAAAGCTAGACACAATTCAGAAGTCCTATTCTTTTCTTATGACTTAATGAAACATAAATGTAAAACAAATTGTGCGTTTCATAAAATATTTCAAGACAATTTATCTGAATTAATACTATCTAAAGTTACTATGTTAAATACAAGAGTAGAATTATTAACCAAACGTTCTATTCGTGATAAATTACTTGGGTATTTTTCGATACTTTCTGTTAGAAATTTTAATAGAACTTTTTCATTACCTTTTTCTTTGACAGATCTAGCTGATTATTTGAGTATTGATAGAAGTGCTATGATGAGAGAATTAAAATATTTGAAAGATGATGGAATTATAAAAAAGAATGGCAATAAAATAACTTTATTAATTCAATAGCTTATTTGAAATTATTTTTATAAATAATAATAAAATATAATTATAATAAAATACAATTATAATAAATCATAATTATAATAAATCATAATTATAATAAACCATAAATTATAAGTAACTATAAATTATAAGCAACTATAAATTATAAGCAACTATAAATTATAAACAACTATAAATTATAAACAACTATAAATTATAAACAACTATAAATTATAGACGATTATAATAAAAAATAACTATAGAATAAAGTCAAAATTTCAACCTTATTCTATAGTTGTTAACTTTTATCTAGCAATTTGCCTTTAACATTATGAAGTAAAGCTTTTACTTTAGTATCTCACATCAGCTTAATTTAAATGTAAGATAAACCTCTACCTCATCATCTTCATTACAATTACCTTTATTAGTAACGTAATTTAAATCATAATAAAAGCTACTTGGAAACCTTAATTGTCCCAACCTTCTCCTTGAAATCAGATATATTCCAAACTCTTCTGAATATACCACTATCATAGTTGGATTCAATTTGCAAAGTTGATTGACAAGTTTCCTCTTTTTTCTCGCATTTTCATACCGCTTATTCATAAAGCCCTCCTATACAATATTTCAACAAAATTGCTACATATTAATTTTATCTCATTTACATAATTTTGTCAAATGCTTTAATAAACATTAAGGTGAACAAAATGGAGTGTCCCCAATGTTCGCCATCATTCAAACTTAAATGTCTGAAAGTCACTTTTTACATCAAGCTCTCTTTCCTCACCTGTATTCATATTTTTCACCTTAACAATTCCAGTCTCAATTTCATCATCGCCAACAACAATTACATAAGGTATTTGTAGCTTATCTGCATATTTCATTTTAGCTTTTAACTTTTTATTATTCAAATATACCTCTGTATTAATTCCTATTTTGCGGAATTTATTTGCTATGTCTATTGCAAATTCCATATTTTCAGTCATAGGAATTACCAATACTTTTGATATGGATTTTTGTTCTGCTTTAATTAAATTTAATTCATTTAATTTATAAAATAATCTTGTTAGACCAATTGAAATACCAACTCCAGGTAATTTTTTATCTGTATAATATTCTGCTAAATTTTCATACCTTCCTCCAGAACAAACACTACCTAATTCTCGATAATCGTTTAAAAATGTTTCATATACTGTACCTGTATAATAGTCTAATCCTCTTGCTATTGTTAAATCAACATTAAAGTTCTTTTCTGGAATTCCAAAAGCTCTAATATATTTTACTACTTCTTTCAATTCTTGAACTCCTAATTTGAAAGTCTCACTTGAAATTGGCAGATTTTCCAATTTTTCTATCTTCTCATCAGAATCTCCATCTATCTCCATAAATTCAATTATTTTTTGTATAGAATCTCTATTTACTTCTAATTTTTCTAATTCTTCAATAACTGCCTCTTTACCTATTTTTTCGATTTTATCTATTATTCTTAAAATTTCTACTGACTTTTCTTTTTCATCTATAGATTCAAATAGTCCATTTAAAATTTTTCTATTATTTATACGAATTGTAAAATCTTCAAAACCTAAATTTTTAAATACATTATATATTACACTTGGAAGCTCTGCATCATTTACTATACCTAAAGTTTCATCACCTATAATATCTATATCACATTGATAAAATTCACGGAATCTTCCCTTTTGAGTTCTTTCACCTCTATATACTTTTCCAATTTGATATCTTCTAAAAGGAAAACTTAAATTCCCATAATTTTTAGCGACATATTTTGCAAGAGGTACTGTTAAATCAAAACGTAATGATAAATCTGTATCTCCTCTTTCAAATCTATATATTTGTTTTTCTGTTTCTCCTCCTGCTTTTGCAAGTAATACCTGTGATAACTCGATAATTGGTGTATCAAGTGGTAAAAATCCAAACTTTTGATATGTACTTTCTATAGTTTGCTTCATTTGCTCAAATAAAATTTGTTCTTCTGGTAATAATTCCATAAAGCCTGATAATGTTCTTGGTTCTATTTTTTGACTCATTATTTCTCCCTCTTTCTATTTTTTTAATAAGGGAGAAAGGATTTCTCCCTTATTAGTTAAGCAGCATAGTTAAAATTATTTTAATTAAATCTTTTATTTAATTAAATATAGTGTGGCTGGGTACTCATTATCTTTATCTAAAAAAACTTCAACAAAAACTCTATTTTGAGGAACTACGCCAAATCTAATACTTTCAAACTGGATTTTAAACCCGTCAAAAATTAATAGATTTTGTTCTACATCAAAACTTTCCTTCTTCCCCTCCACATGGGTTTTAGAACCACATTTTTTTACTCTAAAACCATACCGCTCTAATTCAGTTACATCGGAAAATATCTGTTTCATATTGCATACTCCTTTCAAAATTCCAATGCATCTATAAGTTTACAAAAATATTATACTATATTTTTCCAAATTATACAAGATTTACGTTCTTTTAAATCATCTTTATTAATAAAAGTAAATTAAAAAAGTAAATTCTATTCTAGTAAAAGTAAATAGATTTTAATTGTATTTTAAAAGTTATTGTAAG
>CALXJT010000033.1 GCA_944388695.1 uncultured Clostridia bacterium | reverse complement strand
TTGGTTGCGGGGGCAAGACTCGAACTTGCGACCTTTGGGTTATGAGCCCAACGAGCTGCCAACTGCTCCACCCCGCGATGTTTTACTTTATTATTATACCTCTTTCTTTATTTGTTGTCAATACTTTTGTCTTAATTTATCTTTAGTTCTGCAATGTCAAGCTAAATTATTACTATTCAGTCCTACATGTTCTTTATAATTTTAGAATTTGTAGAAAATTTTAAGATGCTTTCAATCTGTTATAATCTAGACTCTATAATGCTTTTAGGACTGAATAATAATTTTAAATTATGTTTTAGAAAAGCTTTAATTTTTAAGTTAATATCTTTTGTTGTTTCTAATAATATTATATTCTAGAAGTTTTGTTTATATTCCATTTTATACAAAATTATTATTTTTTAATAATTTTTAGTTTTTTAAATATTTTTTGTCATTAATATCTTTATATTTTATTTTTTAATATTTTTATCATTAATATCTTTATATTTTATTTTTTTATATTTTTATCATTAATATCTTTATATTTTATTTTTTTATATTTTTGTCATTAATATCTTTATATTTTGTTTTTTTTATATTTTTATCATTAATCTCTTTATATTTTTTTTTTTTTATATTTTTGTCATTAATATCTTTATATTCTACCTTTTTAATATTCTTTATCATTAATCTCCTTATATTTTACTTTATTAAAATTTTCACACATTATTTACAATATTTTAATTGTCATTATTATTCTCTATATTCTACTTTATCAAAATTTTTACTTCTTTATTTTCTACCAATTTACTAAATTCTTCTGCGTCTTTCTTTGTTCCTACAATCATACCATAATGAACTGGTATAACTACTTTTGCATTTATTACATTAGCTAATTCTGCCGCTTCTTTATAATCCATTGTATATGTTCCGCCTATTGGTAAAAATGCTATGTCACAATTAATATTTTGTATTTCTGGAATATTGTCTGTATCACCTGCTATATAAAATCTTACTCCCTCAAATTCTATTATATATCCTACCCATTCATTTTCTTTAGGATGGAATTGTTTATTTATGTTATATGCATATGTAGTGCTAAATTTAATATTGTCTACTTTATAATCACAACTTGGCTTTACTATAGTCACATTTTCTTCTCCTACTAATTCTTTTGCTTCGTTTTCAGAAGATGATACTATTATTAATTTTGTGTTTTCTTTTTTTATCTTTTCTATATCTTCTTTTGAAAAATGGTCATAATGTGAATGTGTGCAAAATATGTAGTCTGCATCTCCATAATTTTCATCAATAGAGTATGGATCAACATATATAATTTTTTCCCCTTCTATTTTTATACTACTATGACATAACACTTTTGTATTAATCATAAAAATACCTCCTCTATTCATTTTTTAATTTATTTTTAAAAAGCTTTGTATTTCTGTTGCTAATTCTATTTCTTTATTTGAATATCCATGGTCTGCACCATCGATATACCCTATATCTAGTTTCTCATTATGTATTTTTTCTTTTAAATCTGCACATAATTTTTCTGCAGTTTGTAAAATTAATTCATTAGTGTTTCCCCATCTCATAAATAATGGCTTTTTTATGTTATTTAATTCTTTGAAATCATATTCTTGGTCTGAATATCTTGCAAAATCTATTTTTTTAGAGTCTTGTGTGTATTGTAAAAATGTTTTTACACTTATTGGATATATGAATGATTTCTCTGGCATTAATATATTTTCCATGTTTTCCTTTTTCATGTTTTTGGCATATGTTAATAGTTCTGGAAATCTTTCGTTTAGATAGATTTTAGTTGCTGTTGGTATATCTACTAGTGATAATAATATAATTCCTTTTATCTTGTCTATTACCTGTTCTTGTTTTTCTTCTAATAATTTACTATATGTATATATTATTTTAGTGCATCCTAGACTATGTCCTAATAGATAAATTTCATCATAATTCTTATTTATAGCAAAATTAATGCCTCCTAATATATCGTATTGACTTTCTTCTATTTTTTCAAATGCTGTTCCTGATATGTAGCTACTTCCATCTAACTTTTTCATATAATTTGCTATATCATGTCCTCTATTATTAAATGTTATATAATCGATATTTATCTCTGATAGTTTTTTTGCTATTTCTTCTTCTCTTTTTTTTATGCAATTTGTTGCCATTCCATGTATTGAGATAACTGCTTTTTTTGTGTCTGTTTCTGAATTATATAAAATTCCTGTTAGTATTGTTTCATCTGTCGCTTGAAATTTTATTGTTTCTATTTTCATTTTTCATCCCTTCATTCTATAATCTAAATATTTTTTTGATTATATCATAAATTTATTTCTAATGTAACAATTTTTTATTTTTGTTTTAATATTTTATTTTTTTACTTTTATATTATATTTTATTGTGTTATAATTTATTTGTTAATCTTATCTTTATTTTACTAGATAAGACATCAAAATTATAATTATTTATAATAATTTTGATAAAATATTTTTTATAGGAGGTTATTTTATGAATAATGAATTAAAAATAAAGAAATGTGATTCTTGTGGTGCTTTAGTAAAAGTCATAGAAGATTGTAATTGTGATAATTGTGGAATTCAATGTTGTGGAAAGGAAATGAGATTGTTAAAACCAAATTCAGTTGATGCAGCAGTTGAAAAACATGTTCCTCAATATGAGAAAGTTGAAGATGAAATTTTTGTAACTGTTAATCATGTAATGGAGAAAGAACATTTTATAGAATGGATTTGTTTGGTTGCTGATAATAAAGAATATATGGTTAAATTATATCCTGAACAAAATGCGGAAGTTCGTTTTCCTTATATTCCTGGTTCATGTATTTATGCATATTGCAATAAACATGGTCTTTGGAAAAATGATGTAAAATAAAATGATTAAATATTTAAAGCTTGGTTTGGAAATTTTGATAATTTCCTGCCAAGCTTTTTAACTTTTGAATAAACTTTATAAAATTCTATTCTGCTGTTTCACTTACATTTGTTTCTCCTTCAGTTTGAATTGTTGTTCCATCATCAGATTCTACTGTTTCAACTATTTTTTCTCCTAAATTTGCTATAAATGTATTGGCTTCAGGTATGCCATATGTAAAAACACCTACTAAATATGTGTTTTTTCCATATATTATTCCATAATCATGTACATAACCATTATAACTTCCATATTTATGTACTACATCATACTGTTCTAGGTTGCCTTTTAAATATTGTCCATTTGATGATTGTTTCATATATTCTATTAATTGTGTATAATTTCCTTGATTATTATATAAATGATTTATTATGTCATAAGCAAATTTTGCAGATAGTATGTTGCTTGAATAAAATGTTTCTGGTACTTCTGCTTCTGTATATTTTGCTATCTTCTTTTTACAATTTCTATATCCTAAATTTCCAATTAGAATATTTACTGCTGTATTATCACTATTAATTATAGCTTCCTCAATTAGAAAAGATAATGGTATTTTACTTCCTACTTTATATGTTGCAGCTGTTCTTCCTGCTCCTGCTTCATAATCTCCTTGTTCATATGTTAATTTTGATTTTGTTGTTAATTCTCCTTTATTTATTTTGTCATAATATACCATTGATACTGGCACTTTTATAGTACTTGCTGCTGTAAAATATTTGTCTTCATTATAGAAATAATATTCTTTTGTATCTACATTATAATAGAAACATGCAAAATTATTTTCTGTTAGGTTGTTTTCTGCTCTTGTTTGCTCTATTAGATTTTTTACTTCTTCTGAAACTACTTCTTTTTTCTCCTCTTCTTCTATTTTTTCCTCCGCAATTACTTCTGTTTGTGTTTCTCCATTTGTTCCTTCACTTGAAGTTTCAATTACTTCTTGCCCACTTTCACTTTTTATATTTTCTTCTCCTGATACTTCTGCACTTGCTTCTTGCTTACTTTCATTACCCTCTTTATTTCCTGTAAGGTGTATAATCAGCAAAACTATGGCAACTATTAATATAATTAGTATTGAGATTGACCTTATAAATTTGAATTTATTTACTATTTTTTTCTTAAATCTTTTTCCTTTTTTATTTTTCACTTTGTGACCTCCGTTCTTTTTTATTTTATCATATTTTTTTTATTTTGTTTATATTTTTTATTTTAAAAGTAAAAAAAATTCAGCTCCTGTTAGAACTGAATTTTTTTCTTCGATTTCTATCTATTTATGAATTTAATGAACTCTGTAAGTATACTATAGAAAGATTATCTTATATCTTATATCTTATATCTTATATTTTATAGTTATCTTAAAAATCCGTTTATTATTTCGTTTTCTGCTTCTTCCTCACTTAATCCTAATGTTTTTAATTTGATAATTTGGTCTCCTGCAATTTTTCCTATTGCTGCTTCATGGATTAAGTTTGCATCTACATTATTTGCAGTAATCTCTGGTGTCGCAATTACTCGTGCATTGTCTTTTATTATTGCGTCACATTCACTGTGAGCAAAACATTTTGAGTTTCCATATATTTTAGAAGTAAATTCTTGTTTTGAATCTTCTGTTGCTACTGAACGTGATGTTACATGTGTGCTTGCATTTTCTCCATTTAATTTTACATCAAATATTGTCTTTGCTATCTGTGTTCCATTTGTCATTATTTTTTCTGTTACTACAAAGTTTGTATTTGCTGCTAACTCTCCTTTTGTTTCTCTTATTGTAGAATCTACTCCTTTTATTTGAGCACTTTCCATTTCCATACTGCTGCCTTCTTTTAGATATACCTCTGTTACTGGATTTAAGATTCTTTGTCCATCTCCTTTTCCTTCACCATAGTGCTTTTCTACATATTTTACTTTTGCTCCTTCTTCTAAATAAAATCTGTGTATTCCATCGTGTTGTGAGTTTTTATGGTGATCGTTATGAATTCCACACCCTGCTACTATTATAACATTTGCATTTTTTCCAATATAAAAATCATTATATACTAAATCGTTTAAACCGCTTTCTGTTATAATAACAGGTATATGTATAAATTCAAATTTTGTGTTCTCTTTTACATATATACTTATTCCTGGCTTGTCTTTTTTTGTTATAATATTTACATTCTCTGTTGTTCTTCTTTCTATTCCTTGCCCGTTTTTTCTTATGTTATATGCTCCTTGTGGAATTTCATCATAATTTGTTATTTCATTTAACAATTTTTTATCTGTTTCATTTATTTTATTTTCTTCCATATTTATCTCTGTCTTAATATATTAATATATTAAATTCTCCTTTCTTTCTATTTTTTTATTTTACAACATTTTTTATTTGTTTCTATATGATTTTGTAGAAAATCTTCACTTGTTGTTACTTTATCAACTTCTCCACTTTTCATTAATATTACTTTATCAGCAATTTCTAATATTCTCTCTTGATGTGATATTACTATTGTTGTTCCTTTTATTAAATCTCTCATGTTTTCAAAAATCTCTGTTAAATTACTAAAGCTCCATAGATCTATTCCTGCTTCTGGTTCATCAAATATTGTTAGTTTTGTTTTTCTTACTGCTACTGTCGCAATTTCTATTCTTTTTAGCTCTCCTCCAGAAAGTGAATTGTTTACTTCTCTATCTACATATTCTTTTGCACATAATCCTACTTTAGATAAAATTTCACATGCTTCTTTCTTTGTTATGTTCTTTTTTGATGCTAATTTTAATAAATCATATACTGTTATTCCTTTAAATTTTACAGGTTGTTGGAATGCAAAGCTTATTCCTAACTCTGCTCTTTCTTCTATTTTTAAATCTGTTATATCTTGTCCTTTAAATAAAATTTTTCCTGAATCTGGTTTTTCTATTCCCATTATTATTTTTGCCATTGTTGATTTTCCAGAACCATTTGGACCTGTAATTGCTATAAATTGATTTGAGTCTATTTTTAAATTTATATTATCTAATATTTTTTTATTGTCTCTTTCAAAACATATATTTTGTAATTCTAACATTATTTCCTCCTAATTTTCTTATATATTTATTAATTTTATAGATTTTTCTTTTTCTATCTTTCTTTTTTTATTAGTATTCATTTAATCATTTCTATCTTTTTTATTGGTTCTCTATTATATATTTCTCATTTTTTCTATTGGTATTTTTATTTATCTTTTTCCTCTCGCTTCAATTCTTTTCTCATTCTATTTCTTGCTTTTATTTTTATACAACTTTTGCATTTTTCATTATTTTCGTCATAATCGCAATCTAATTCTTCCAAACTTAAAGTTTTGTTTATGTAGTCTTCTAGCTTTTCTTCTGTTTCATTCGAGAGAGCATGTTTCATTACATTTGCTTCTGTCTCTGCTTTTTCTTTACTTATTCCCAGTATATCTATTAAAAATATTTTTAGAATGTCTTCTCTTTTTAATATTTCCTGTGCTGCCTTTTCTCCTTCTTTTGTCATTTTTATATCACCATATGTTTTATATACTATATAGTTTTTTTCTTTTAAATTTTTTAGAGCTCTATTTACACTTGGCTTTGTTATCCCTAGTCTCTGTGCTATATCTGTTACTCTAATTTCCTTCTTTGATTTAGAAATTATATATATTATTTTTATATATTCCTCTTGAGAACTTGTTAGCTCCATGTTTTTCCCCTTTCTGTTTTTTGTTAGCTTGTGCTAACATTTTAATATTTTTTTTCTCCTTTGTCAAGTCTTTTTTCGATTTTCTATTTTTTTGATTTTTTACTTTTTTCATTTTCTACTTTTGATTTTTTACTTTTTCATTTTTTACTTTTTCATTTTTTACTTTTTCATTTTTTGCTTTTTATTTTTACTTTTCCTCTTATGCTTTTCGTTTTTTGCTTTTCACCTTTTTTTTCAATTTTGCTTTTCAATTTTTGTTTTTCATCTTTTGCTTTTTATTTTTACTTTTCCTCTTATGCTTTTCGTTTTTTGCTTTTCACCTTTTTTTCAATTTTGCTTTTCAATTTTTGTTTTTCATCTTTTGCTTTTTCAATTTCCATTTTTTTAAGTTTCTGCGTTTTCTTCTAAAACATCTGCTACTTTCATTTTAGAGAAATCCTTCTCTATTCTGAAAAATCTATTAATCATGAGTATATCCCTATACTTTTATATACTCTTTTATCTTTTCAAACTTACTATCGCCTATTCCACTAACCTCTTTTATATCTTCTATTTTAGAGAATTTCCCATTCTTTTTTCTATATTCTATAATCTTTTTTGCTGTTGCTTCTCCTATACCTGGCAATGTATCTAGTTCTTCTATACTAGCAGTATTAATATTTATCTTCTTTGATTTACTTGCACTTTGAGATGTACTTGCATCTTGAGAAGTATTTACATTTTGAGACACATTTGTTTTTTGAGATATACTAGCATCTGCCGTATTTTCTGTCTTATCCTCTAACTTATCATTTACACTTGGGATATTTATCTTCATACCATCTTCTAAAATTTCTGCTAAATTTATCTTACCCATATCTGCATCTTCTCTCAATCCTCCTGCTAGATTAACTACATCTGTAATTCTACTATTTTCTTCTAATTTATATACTCCTTCTTGTTTTACGGCTCCTGTTATATGGACTATTATTTCATTTTTTTCTTCTTGTTTTTCTAAAACATTTACATCATTCGTATTATTCTCATTCATCTCTGATATTTCGTTTAAATTGGTAACTTCTAAACTTGCCTCATTTTTTGTATTAATTAAATAAAAAATAATTGCTAATATTCCTATTATTACTATGATTATGATTTTTTTATTTATGTTTTTATATTTATTCATATTATACCTCCTACTTATTGAAAAATTTTTCAAATTGTTGTATATTATTTATTAGTATTATTAAAGAAATTATTGATTTTACTTTTGAAAGGATTGTTGCAAAATGAAATATAAAATAAAAAAAGTTATTTGTTTTTTTATTTTTTTATGTGTTATTGTTTTAAATAGTATTCAATCTATAGCTTCTTCTGCTCCAAATATTTCAGCAGAATCTGCTATTTTAATAGAAAATTCGACTGGAAAAGTTTTATACGGAAAAAATGAGGAACAAAGAATGTTTCCGGCAAGTACTACTAAAATTTTGACTGCAATTTTGACTTTAGAAAATTGTAATTTAAATGATGTTGTTACTGTGACTTATGATGCTATTAGTAATATTCCTTCTGGATATTCACTTGCTGCTTTGCAAACTGATGAACAGGTTACAGTAAATCAACTTTTACAAATGCTTATGGTTTATTCAGCAAATGATGCTGCAAATGCTTTAGCTATACATATTTCTGGTTCTATAGAAAATTTTGCTAATCTTATGAATGAAAAGGTTGCTTCTTTAGGTTTAACTAATACTCATTTTGTTAATCCTAGTGGGATTCATGACGAAAACCATTATACTACAGCTCATGATTTAGCAATTATTATGCAGTATTGCATGAAAAATAATACCTTTCGAAATTTGTCTAGTCTTCTATCATGTTCTATTCCACAAACTAATAAATATGGTGCTAGAACTTTTTACACTACAAATTCATTATTAGTAAAAAATGATTCTAATATTGCAAATAATAGATACTATGAATATGCAATCGCAGGAAAAACAGGGTTTACTACTCCTGCCAAAAATTGTTTGGTTTCTGCAGCGAGAAAAGATAATTTAGAACTTATATGTGTTGTTTTGGCCTCTGGTACAAATGCTGATGGGAGTAGTACGAAATTTTCTGATTCTAAAGCGTTATTTGAATATGGCTATGAAAATTACGCATATAAATCTTTAATAGAACAAGGAGTTACTGCTAAAACTATAGATGTATCTAACGCTACTGATGAAAGTAAATCTTTAGATTTAGTTGTTGCTGATGATATATCTGCTTTTGTAAATTTATCTACTTTTGATGAAAATATTTCTCCTGAAATTCAAATAGATGAAAATCTCTCTGCACCTATATCTCAAGGTCAAGTAGTAGGTAAACTTTCTTATACTATAGATGATGATACATATTCTTCAGATTTGATAGCATCACATAGTGTAATACCTGCACGTTCACCGATTATTATTGTTGAGATAATTTTATTAGTTATTGTTTTAATTATTTTGTTGAAATTATTATTTCCTAAAAAGAAAAAAGAATTTTAATTTAACTTTACATTTCTATAACTAAACTGATTAAATTTTTCTGATGATAAACTTATTTTATGATTTTAAAAGTTTTTAATTAGATTATATTATTTATTTTTAGCGAACGTTAGTATATTCTAACGTTCGCTATTTTCAAAGTCTTTTCCAATTACAATTTGGACATGTACTTTACTATTTGCAGATTTATTTGTTGAAATACTTCCAACACCCAATATATTTTTTATTTCTTTCATTTCTTCATCTTCTATACCTTTTTTATTTGTGATTATTGTAGTTGATATTGTTGATGTTGTTCCTGTTTTTGTTACATTATATCCTTCACCTGTTAATAAATCTACTGCATCTTGTAATTTTGATTTACTTCCACTACCATTTAATATTTCTATTTTTATATCTTCTTTTGAAAGACTAGTTGTACTCTGGTTTGATGTATTATTGCTTGAACTTGTTGCGTTTGTTGTATTAGTTGAGTTTGTGTCACTTCCAGTAGAGCTTTCAGCTGTTTGACCATAGAAAAGTTCTTGGATTAATACTTCTGTCTCTTCTTTATCAACTACATATATACTTACATTATTTGTTTCTTTTAAATTTGGTGTAGTTCCTGGAAGTACAGCTGTTTTTAAATTGTCTATATTGAATTCAACTGCATATGGTATATAATCTTTAAGAGCATTAAAGTCTACATTTGTAATTAAATTTCTGCTTGCAATGTCTAAAATTTGTCCTATTTTTGTTATGTTTCCTGCTGTAATTGTTTGGCTTATTGTTGCAGATATAAATTCTCTTTGTGTTCTCATTCTTCCTATATCATTACCACCATATTCAGCTGGATAAGTTGTGTCATCATTATTGTGTCTAAATCTTAATAGTTGTTCTGCTTTTTCTCCATCTATGGGTTGCATACCAGCTTTTAAATGTATGTGTAAGTCTTGGGTTGGGTCATCGTAATCCATATCTATCGGTACATTAAATTGTATTGGACCTATTGCATCTACTAATTCTATTAATGCTTCTGTTTTTACTACCATATAATAATTTATGTCTAACCCTGTTAGCTCATTTACTGCATCTAAAGTTTCCTCTGGATCTTTTGTTAAATTATATATTGCATTTATTTTTTGTGATACTGTAGCTTTTTTAGGATTTTTTCCTGTATATGAGTCTCTTGGTATTGATAGTAATACTGCTTCTTGTGTGTTTGGATTATATGATGCTACCATTATTGTATCTGTTAAATCCACTCCAGCTTGGTCTGTACTGACTCCTAGTATTAGAACTTGGAATTCTCCTAAATTTTTCCTTGTATTTTCGTCATGTCCTACTGCTGTTGCCAGCATTCCGCTTAAACTTACCTCTCCTTTTATACGTATGCTGTTATATATAAAATATGCTGCTATTGCTATTATAATTAGTAAAAGTACTAATAGAATTTTTTTCCATAATTTCATTTTTTTCTTTTTCTTACTACTTTTATTTTTTTCTTCTCTTGTTTCTTTTTGTTTCTTACTCAAAATAATCCACTCCTATAAAATATCTGTGCTACTAGTATAACAAAAATTATAAAAAAAGGCAACAAAATTAGACAAATATATGATTTTTAATTCTTAATTTTTTATTTTTTATTTTAGAAGTACATTTATTAAATTATTCTCATACATTGCTTTTGTTATATATGATTTTTCTATTTCCTCTTCTACTTTGTTTTCTGGGAAAATTCCTCCTATTAAACTAATTAGTAATAATGCTACATATACTATAATTACTCCTCTTAAAGCTCCATATATTATTCCACCAGCTTTATTAAATTGTTTAATTATTGGTAGTTTTGCTACTAAATTTGCTATAGCTGTTATGAAGTGTAATGCTATTTTTACAATAAAGAATAAAATAATTATTACTGCAATATATATAATATTTGTTGATAGGTCATTAGCTGTTTGCTCTAATATCTCTGTTTTTACTCCCTCTATTCCTTGTCTAACTGTGTTTTCTACCATACTATCTGAACTTTCTTTATTTTCAGTTCCTTCTGTATTATTTTGTAATATTGTTTGCTTAATATTTTCATCTAGGCTTGTATTATTTATTATTAAATTTCCAATTGGTTTATATAAAATAAGTGTTACTGCTAATGAAATTATTACTGCACATAAGCTTATTCCTAATGCTATTAGTCCTTTTCTATATCCTAAAAATATTGATAATGCTATTATCGCAATCATTATTATATCTACTATTATCCCCATTTTTCCCATTCCTTTTTATTTTATTTAGGTCTTTTGGGCTCCTATATCCCTTATTTTTTTATAAATTTATTATTTCTACTCTGTCTCTATAAATTATACCTGCTAGTGAATTTGATAAAGTCACTTGTGTGATTTCTTGATTTCCTATATATCTTTTTACCAACCAACCATTAGTGTTTATAAATTCAATTTCTGTACCTAAATTTAATCCTATTATATTTGTATTTGTATATATTTCTTTTGTTACAGAATCTGCTGTATATGTAGATGTATTTTTGTTTTCAGGATTTATTATATTTACAACTGAATCTGCAGTAAATAGTCCTGACGATTTTTCTTCTATGGTTATCACACTATTGGACAGATTAACATCACTAAATGTTATCTTTTTATCTTTATTTTCTGTTATTGTTTCTATATTTCCATCTTCTGATATCATTTTTATTTTATCTGTATACATACATAGAAGTCTATTTTTATCTTGATAATTTATATCTGTTATCAATTCATTATTTTCTCCCTCATATTTATGTATTACTGAATTTTCTGCATCTTCTTTTGCTGTATCTATTGATATTATAGATATATTTGATTTTATCATTGTTCCAGATGTATCTATCTCTGCTATTGCTAGATATTTATTATCCTTTGAAATACTTATATCTCCAACTCTTGTTGTTGAAAAAAATGTGTAAAATAACTCATTTCCTTGTGGGTCATATACTATAACTACAGTCTTATGAATTGTATCTACTACACTTATTGCTACATATCCATTTTGATTGACTTTTACTTGTGATATGTTTCCTTCTATGTCTTTTTCCCAAAGTATTTTTTTGTCTTCTATAAGATATAGTTTTTTTCCTTTGCTTTCTCCTACTGCTAGATATCTGTTTGCAGAGTCTATCACTGGTGTCGTTATTTTTAAGTTAAGCGTTTCTTCTTCTTTTCCCATGCTATTATATATTTTAAATTCATTTTTATTTAAGATTCCTATATATTGGTTAAACGCATATACTGTTGGATTTTCGTCTTCTTTTATTTCTATTGTTGCTAGATTTTCTTGATTTATTTCTTTTCTTAATATATTTTTATCCATCCAATCTCTAAATTCTTCATTTCTGCTATATATAATTCCTATTGTAATCATTGCTATTATTATTATTGCTAGGATTGATAATATTATTATTTTCTTTTTATTTATCTTTTTTTTCTCTTTTTCTTCATTCCAAAAATCTCTCATTTTTCTCTCCTGTTTTTCTTATGTTATATCAGTTTTTACTTTTTTTTGCAATAGTATTTACTAACTATTTTCCAAATTTGAATAAGTCCTAAAACACCAAATATAGGGTATAATATATTTACTAAATTTGAAAACCCTAAATTGGAAATTATTAATGATGTTATGCACAATATGTTAGTAAGTTGTGAATAACTTTTTTCATTTTTAGCTACATTTTGTAAAAAACTATTTATCAATGAAATTGTTGTTGTTATTATTGATGATAATAATATTATTCCATATATTTCTTTTAATACTATTCCCATTTTAGAAATTGTATATACTGCTGGCATTTCTAATTCTTCTATATTTACATCAACTTTTATTAATACTGCATATATTATAAGTGATAATATTATTGTTATTATTATTGTAAGTAGTGCTATTTTTTGATTCGCTTCTTTTTTGTTTATTATTTTATTCATGCTTATTAATACTGGTGTAAGTAATATGCTATTATAACTACTATATAAAATGCTACTAATTAGCCAATTTTTATTATTTGTTCTTATTATATAATTTGTTATATTGTTAAAGTCTATTTCTTTACTTATTGTTATCCCTATTATTATGATGAATATTATTAATATTGGTACTATTATTTCATTTAATATTATTACTCCTTTTGTTCCTTTTTTTAAGATTATATATGTTATTACCACTAATATTGAACTTCCTAGTATTACATTTAATCCATATTGTTGATTAAAATATGCTCCAAATCCTGCTATCATTATAAAAAATGTAATTAGGATAAATGTGTTTATTATTATATTCCATATTTTCTTTATGTTTTTATTTGATGTATTTTTATTAAATATTACATCTATAAAATCTTTATAATTTTCAATCTTGTTTTTTCTTATTATTTCAAGGCAAAAATAAATAATACTTCCTGTTATTATGCTTGATATTATTATTCCTATTATCCCTTTAATTCCATAAGAAAAAAAGAATGTATAAATTTCTTGACCTGAAGCAAACCCTGCTCCTACTAATGTTCCTATTATTACAAATGTTAAATTTAATATATTTTTCATAAAAAAACCTCATAATAATTTATGAGGTTTTTTTGCTTTTTATTCTATTTTCTTCTTTGTCTTTTTATCCATACTACAATTCCTATTACTATGATAAGTATTGGAACTCCAAATATTATTGCTAAAATTATTGTGTTTTCTTGTTCTGTTGCAGTATATGTTACATTTCCTGTTGTTTTTCTTGCTGTTATGTCTTCTTCTCTATCTGATAAATACGCTATAGAATTTAATACTAAATCTTTATTTTGTCTAAATTGTATTAATGGTGAATTTACACTTGATGATAATGGTAAGTCAGAAACAAAATAGTTTTCACCAAAAATTATTAATTTTGAAACTACAGCATTTGTGTCTTCTGTCTCTTCTGTTATTGTTTTTTCTAGTTCTGCTCCTACCAAGAAAGGTCCAGTTTCATCTTCATCTGTTTTTTCGTCACCTGAATTGTAGAAGTTTGTTCTAAAGTATGAACCCTCGCTTGTTTTTAATATATCTGTTTCTTCTACATTTAAGTTTGCTAATTCTTCACTACTTACTAAATTTATTTTTGTAGCATTTAAGAATAACATTCCATTTTGTAAATTATCAGTTATTTCATGATATTGTAATTCTGGCATAATTAAATCTGGTGAGTTATATACCTTTTTTTCTGCTGTTGTTTCTCTAATTCCTCCAACTTCAAATGGATTTACTCCATACATTGCTAAAATTTTATTTACATTTGGAAAATCTTGTTCTTCTGCTATTACTGAATTTAGCCATAATATATTTCTACCTGAATTTATATAATCGATTATTGCATTTGTTGTGATTTCATCAAAATCCTTATTTGGTGTTGTTATTATTAATGTGTCACAATCATCTGGAACTTTTCCTGTTGTTAATATATCTACTGTATCTACCTCATTTATTTCATTTTGTAGATATATGTCTAAATATTGCATTCCGTCTGTTAATGAAAAATCACTATATCCTGATAGAAAATATATTTTTGGTACTTCATCTATTGTTGTTGATAATATTCCTGCTGTTAGTCTTTCTTCTGATATGTCTATTGTCTCATATGTTGTAGGGTCATATGTATATAAATCATTATATGATATCATTTGTGACCTATCTCCACATTCTACAATAATTACCATATCTCCACTTTGGATTTCGTATTTTTGTGCAATATCTGGTCTCTCATCAAGATTTATTGCTTCTACATTTATTCTTTCATTTTCTTTTGTATATTGTTTTGCTAAATCTAATATTGAATCATCATCTTCTACCCCTATAAAGTACATGTTGACATCTTTATCTACATCTTTTACTTTTTCTTTACTTTCGTCTGTTAGTGTGTATAGTTTATCTTGGCTCATATCAAGTGGTATCAAATCTAGGCTTTGCATTAATACACTAATTCCAATAAATAATGCTATTATTATTAAAACTAGTATTGTTGTTTTTGTTCCATTTATTAGCCATCTCTTTTTTAGTGTTTGTATAAATTTATTTGGCTTTTTATCTTTTTCTTTTTTATCTGGTGATTTTTTATCTTTTTTAGTTTTATTTTCTGCTTTTTCTATCTTTTTATCTTTTTTATTTTTTTTCTCTTTTTTTTCTTTTTTATTGCTTTCTGGATTTTGTGTTGTCTCATTTTTTATTTCTTCATTTTGCAAATTTTTATTATCTTTTTTCTCTTTTCCAGTCTCTATTCTTTTATCTTCCAATTTTAATCCTCCTTTTCTATTTTACGCTTTTTCTTCTCTGCATTACTACAATTGTTAATAGTATACACATGATTGAGAATGTTATAAATGTTACTGTGTCGGCAATATCTATTTGTCCGTTTGTATACTTATATAACATATTTATAAATGAAATCCCTTCTAAGTTACTATTAAAATCTGGAACTACCCATGTTATTATAAAGAAGGCTATTGAAATAATTGCTGCAATAATTTGATTTTCTGTTATACTTGATGCTAACATTCCAAATGAAATATATGTTGTTACAAAAAGTAAAAATCCTAATAACGTCACTAATGCTGTAGGTATTTGAGGCATTCCATAGTGGCATAAAATTGCAAAGTACATTAATGTGCATATTTCTGTTATTATTGCTACTATTAATGCTGCTATGAATTTTCCTAAAACGATTTTTGTTATGCTAAGTGGAGAGGTTAATAATAATTGTTCTGTACCATTTTTTCTTTCTTCTGAAAATGATCTCATTGTTAATAATGGTATTAAAAATGCTAATACAAAAATTGTTGGTGTTGAATAAAATATGTATTCATAATTTACATTTCCATATCCTATTACTGTAAAATAAAAAGATACGCTAAATGCCATTAAAAATACTCCTATAAAAACATATCCTATAGGTGTGCAAAAATAATATTTTAATTCTTTTTTAATTACTGCCCACATTATTTATCCCCTCCTTCTATTAATTTCATAAACGCGTCTTCTAATGTTACATCAGCTTTTTTCATTTCAAATATTGTTATATTTTCTTTTGCTAGTTCTGTAAATAACATTTTTCTTAAATCTATGTTTTCGTCAGCTTCAATTGAATATTGCTTTGTTTTATCCTCGTTTTCTTGCATTAATGTTATTTTTTTAATTCCTTCTATTTTTTCTTTTATATTTTCTATTTTATTTTCTGGGTCTTCTATTGTTATATATATAATATTACTTCCTGCAACTTTATTTTCTAGATTTTCTGGTGTGTCTATTGCAACTATTTTTCCTTTATTTATTATTATAACTCTATTACATACTTGGCTAACTTCTGATAAAATATGTGAACTTAATATAATTGTATGTGTTTTTCCTAATTCTTTTATTAAGTTTCTAATCTCTGTTATTTGTTTTGGATCTAATCCTACTGTTGGTTCATCTAATATTAGTATTTTAGGTTCTCCTACAAGTGCTCCTGCCATACTTACTCTTTGTTTATATCCTCTTGATAATTTTTTTATTAGTTTTTTCTCTACATCTTTTAATCCTGTTTGTTCTATTATTTTTTCTACTTTTTCTTTTCTTGTTTTTCTATCTACTTTTTTGATTTCTGCCATATATGTTACAAATTCTTTTACTGTTAAATCTGTATATAATGGTACTCCTTCTGGCATATATCCTATTTCTTTTTTTGCTTTTTTTGGTCTTCTATCAATATCAATATTATCAATTATTATTTTTCCTGAAGTTGGTTCTATGTATCCTGTTATCATATTCATTGTTGTACTTTTCCCTGCACCATTAGGTCCGTAATAATCCAACGATTTCTCCTTCATTTATAGTAAAGCTAATATCATCTACGGCTACAACATTTCCATACTTTTTAGTAATGTTTTTTACTTCTATCACGAGAAATTCCTCCTTCTTTTTCTTGTTTCCCTAGTATCATACCATTATATTTTTTTAATGTAAAGTAGTTCACAAAGAATTTACAAAACTTTGAAGTTGGTTTTTTGTCTCTTAATATTTTTTATAAATTGCTTTTAATATATCTTATTTCACTCAATCATATTTTTTAATTTTTTTCATATCTTTTATGGAATGGAGATGATTTTGTGGCTTATATCTATCCCTTTTTTATTAGTTTTTTTATGATTTTTTTATCTGAATTAGGTGATAAAACTCAAATTATTGTTTTATCTTTTTCTAATAAATTAAAAACTTTTCCTATTTTATTAGGTGTTGCTTTAGGTTCTTTTTTTAGCCATGGAATTGCTATTTTATTTGGAAGTAAAATTTCTTCTTTGGGCGGAAATTTCCAGATTATTTTGTCTTTTATCACTTATTTTTCTTTTATTCTTTTTGGTGTTATTGGCTTTTTTAGTAAGAATTCTTCTGGTGATTCTGGTGATAGTAAAAAGGATTCTTTGATTCATAAAATCTCTTTTTTAAAACTTAATTATATAATTTTAATTGCTATTTCTATTTTTGTTGGAGAATTTGGTGATAAAACTTTTTTGGCTTCTATGGGACTTGGTGTTCAATATTCTGAATATAAGTTTTCTTTAATTTTAGGTGCAATTTGTGGTATGGTTTTTAGTAATGCTATTGCTGTTTTTCTTGGTAAATTTATAGGAAATAAGTTGAATAAAAATCTTATTAATTATGTTTCTAATCTTCTATTTATTCTTTTTGGTATTATCGGATTGATATTTTTTAATTTTTTCTAATTATTTTGTTGACATTTATGTTTTTTTGTGTTAATATATTTTTGTTATACAAATTTGAGTCAATAGCTCAGTTGGATAGAGCATTTGCCTTCTAAG
>CALXJT010000032.1 GCA_944388695.1 uncultured Clostridia bacterium | reverse complement strand
GATGCTGTTAATTTGATGCAAATTTCTATGGAAGATACACTTAAAACTATACAAAATAGTAGAAAAGAATTGAAATAAAGTAAATATAGAGAAAAAATTTAAGATTATTTTGAGAGTGAAGAGGGTGTCCAAAAATAGGAACCCAAGAGACAAAAATCCAACTCTTATCGAGCTGGATTTTTTGTCTCTTGGTTCCTATTTTAGGATATCCTCTTTCTCATAAATTCAACATAAAAATACTTAATATTCGAAAAAAAGTTCTAAAAATTTAAAAAAGTACTAGTTTTTTTAAAACAAATACGATAAAATAATAATGATTTTAAGAAAATATTATTCAAAAGAAAGAAGGAAGAAAATTGGCAGGGAAAAGAACATATAATAAAAGAAGTGGAACACAAACAAGAAAAAGTACAAGCAGAAAAACAAAAAAATCAGCTTCTAGAGTAGATATGGCAGTAGTAATATTAATAGTATTAAGTATACTTTTAGGAGTATTAATATATACAAAATCAGGGACAGTCGGAGTAAAATTAAGCGAAATTCTTGGAGGGATAATGGGAATTATAAGATATATTCTTCCAGTAGGAATATTTGCAATAGCCATAAAAATGGCATGTGATGACAGAAATACATTAAATACAAAATTAATGCAATATACAGTATTTTTACTTAGTGCAATGATTATAATGAGTACACTACAAATTTCTTCAGGAGAATTAACAGCAAATAAAGAACTATCACAAATAATAAGAGATGCATATACAATAGGTACATCAGGAACAGGAGGAGGAGCAATTGGTGCAGCATTAGCAGTCCCATTAGTAAATATGTTAGGAGTCGTAGGAACAATAATACTATGTATAGGAGTTGCAGTAATATTACTAGTATTTATGTTTGGAATAAATATGGCAGACATAATAAATGATGCCGTAGAAAAAGCACAAGACAGAAGAGAAGAACGCTTAGAAGAAAGAAGAGCATATCGTGCTGAAAATATGCAAACAAGACAGCAATTAAGAGAAGAAAGACTAAAAGCACAAGAAGAAAGAAGAAGAGCAAAAGAAGAAGCAAGAGAAATAGAAAGACAAAAAGTTTTACATACACCTGTAAATGAATCAGATGAAATGGAAAATCAAATAAAAATAAATTTTGGTGGTAGAATTTTAGATGATGAAAATGAAAATGGACGCAAAAAATTTAATCATGAAAACGATAATTTAGTACCATTAACAAAAGAAACTAAAAAAATGTTAAAACAACAACAAGAAGAAATAGAGCCAGATGTCATAGAAAATAATTTATTCAAAGTAGAAGAAGAGAAAAAAGAGGACAAAACAAAACAAGTTTTACAACTAGAACATGCAATGACAGTAGAAGATGAAAATTATGAATATCCACCAGTAGAATTATTAAGTAAAGCGAGCAAAAAAACAATAAAAGGTGGAGCCAAAGCACTAACAGATACAGCAACAAAATTACAAAAAACATTATATAGTTTTGGAGTTTCTGCTAAAGTCGAAAATGTATCAGTAGGACCAGCAATTACAAGATATGAGTTAAAACCAGCAGAAGGTGTAAGAGTTAGTAAAATAGCAAATCTAGCAGATGATATAGCATTAAATTTAGCAGCAGAAACAATACGTATAGAAGCACCAATTCCAGGAAAACAAGCAGTAGGAATTGAAGTACCAAATAAAGAAAAGGAATCAGTACATTTAAGAGAAGTATTAGAAAGTGATGAATTTAAAGCAAATAAATCAAAATTAACAGTAGCTTTAGGAAAAGACGTAGCAGGAAATATACAATTAGCAGATATCGCAAAAATGCCACACGTATTAATAGCAGGTTCTACAGGTTCAGGAAAAAGTGTATGTATAAACACAATAATAACAAGTATAATATATAATGCAAAACCAAGTGAAGTAAAACTTGTAATGGTAGACCCTAAAGTAGTAGAACTTTCAGTATATAATGGAATACCACATCTATTAATACCAGTAGTAACAGACCCTAAAAAAGCAGCAGGAGCATTAGCATGGGCGGTACAAGAAATGGATGATAGATATAATAAATTTGCAAGTAAAGGTGTAAGAGACTTAAAAGGATATAATAAAGCAATTGAAAAAGAAGAAGGAGTTGGAAAACTTCCACAAATAGTAATAATAGTAGATGAGCTTGCAGATTTAATGATGGTTGCAGCAAAAGATGTAGAAGAAGCAATATGTCGTTTAGCACAAAAAGCAAGAGCAGCAGGTATGCATTTAGTAATTGCAACACAAAGACCATCTGTAGATGTAATCACAGGATTAATAAAAGCCAACATCCCATCAAGAATTGCATTTGCAGTATCATCACAAGTAGACTCAAGAACAATATTAGATAGTATTGGTGCAGAAAAATTATTAGGAAAAGGAGATATGTTATTCTTCCCAACAGGAGCACCAAAACCAGTAAGAGTTCAAGGAGCATTTGTATCAGATGAAGAAGTAGAAAAAATAGTTGACTTCATAAAACAAAATGGAACAGCAACATATAGTGAAGACATACTAGAAAGCATAGAAAATAGTAATAAAACAGAAAAAGAATTAGCACAAGAACAAGCAGAAGATGATGAAGCAGATCCATTTTTAGCAGATGCAATACAAACAGTTGTAGAAACAGGACAAGCCTCAACATCATTCATACAAAGAAGATTTAAAGTAGGATATGCAAGAGCAGGAAGAATAATAGACCAGATGGAAGAAAGAGGAATAATTTCAGGATACCAAGGAAGTAAACCAAGAGAAGTATTAATGACTCTAGAAAAATTAAATGAATTAAAAATGGGAACAGGTGTTACTGAAAATAATCAGGAAGTATAAAACATAAATAAATAGAGGTATATTACTTTATTAAAAGTATACCTCTATTTTTTATGGTATATTTAAATAGCTAAAATAAGATTTTCATAAAATATTAAAAAAAGATATTGATAAAAAATACAATATCATATAAAATATACAAAGTAGAAATGAGAAACGGAAGAAGGGAAAAAAGTGCCAAAGAAGAAAGATAATATTTTAGAGAAAATAGTCAAAAAAGACTATAATAATGAGTTAGAATTGATACTAGAAGAAAAAAATTTTAGTGAAAATGCACGTAGTATGATTTTAACTATCCTATACAAAATAGAAGCGGCATACAAAGATTTAGAAAAAGTAAAAAGAAATGTAGAAAGTAAAGATGAATATATAAGAACATACATACATAACATCCAAAACAAATGTAATCACATAAAAATAATCCATATGACTGGGGAAGAAAGTAAAATAGAAGAAAATAAAACATTTCTAATAGACAAGCCTAATAAAGAAATCCAATGTTATCCAATAGAAAGAAAGCTCTTATATGCAATAAATAAAATATCAAAAAGAGATAGGATACTAAAAAGCGATTATTATATAATAGATGAAACAATATCAGACTTAATAAATATAGGAAATTGCATAAACATGGTAGAACCATTAAGAGATTTTAACGGATATTCATGGACCACATTACCAAGAGAAATAGAAAGTATACCACATAATTTAATATACCAAAATTTAAGGATATTATTAGGATATGAATTTTTAAACAAATGGATAAATAATAGTGAATTTGTATTGGATTATTTTGATACATTAAAGAATGAGTTAAAAGAAAAATATGGTAAGAAAAATGAAGAAACTATTATAGAATGTTTAACAAAAATTTCAGTTTTATTAGAAGCAAGATATGATAAAGAAAAAAAGGATAAATTAATACAAACTAAAAAGCAAATAGATCAAAAGTTAAATCAACTAGAAGACAAAGAAAAATTTATAGAAGAAATAACAAAAGAAAAAATGAAAATAGCACAAAAAATAAGAGAATATGATACAATTCTAAATAATAAAGACGAGCTTGAAAAAGAGTATATAAAAAGAAACGAAGAATTACCACTAGACAAAAAAATCTTTAGTATTAGAATTTTAACAGATATGATGATTAGAGAAAGAGAAAAAGAATTTGAAAAAATAGAAGATTTAAATGAAAAATTAAAACCACAAAATTACGTAAAATACAAAAAAGAATTAATAAAAAAGCAAGAAATATTAGAAGAAATAGATAGTGAAAATCTAGACAAAGAAATAGACAAATTATTATTAAAAATGCAAAAAAGTTTTATATCATCTCTTCAAATTAGAATAAAAAATGTCGAACTAAAACAAGAAGTAATTAATTTAATATGTGAATACAGATATTATAATTTATTACCAATGAATACAGAAAAATCAATATATCAAGAAGAAAAACTAAAAGAAGACAGAATAGAAACAGAAAATATATTAATAAATAAAGCAATAGAAAAAAAAGTCATAAACGAAATCTGTAAAATAGAAGAGTTAAACCAAGATATAATAAGAAATATCTTTTTATCAAGGATAATAAATCTTGAAGATTTATACTTAAAAATAATAAAAGAAAAAAATGAATACTATTTACAATTATTTGATGAAAAAATATTTGACGAAAAAATAGAATTAGAAAATATACAAAATATAGACATAAAAAATGCAGGAATAAAAATAAATAGAAAAATAAAATTATTTGAATAGTTAATAATAAAAATTGAAAAGGAATGAGGAATTATGAAAATAACATTTTTAGGTGCAACTAGAACCGTAACAGGATCAAACTATCTAGTAGAAGCAGCGGGAAAGAAATTTTTAGTAGATTGTGGAATGTGGCAAGGAAAATCAGATTTAGAAGAAGAAAATTTTCAAGAATTTGAATTTGACCCCAAAGAAATTGATTTTGTACTTTTAACACATGCACATATAGACCATTCAGGAAGAATTCCGAAACTATATAAAGAAGGATATAGAAATAAAATATATGCTCAAAAAGCAACATGTGATTTATGTGCAATAATGTTACCAGATAGTGGTCACATTCAAGAACAAGAAAGTGAATGGAAAAACCGTAAAAGAATACGTAAAGGTGAAGAGCCAAGAGAGCCACTATATACAGCGGAAGAAGCGGTAAGATGTCTAGAAGTATTTGAACCAGTAAAATATGATGAAATAATAGAAATAACACCACAAATACATGCAAGATTTAATGATGCAGGACATATGTTAGGTTCAAGTATAATAGAAGTATGGGTAGAAGAAAATGGAAGACAATTAAAAACAGTATTTTCAGGAGATTTAGGAAATAGTGATATACCACTACTTAGTGAACCAACAATGATAGAAGATGCAGACTATTTAGTAATGGAATCAACATATGGAAGTAGACTTCATATGAGAAATGACCAAAAAGCAGAACTATTTTTAGATATCGTATCAGAAACATTAGATAATGGAGGAACAGTAGTAATACCATCATTTGCAGTAGGAAGAACACAAGAAATATTATTTGAAATAGATAAACTAAAAAATACAAGACAAGATGAAGAATTCGAAAGAAAATATAGAACATTAATGAAAGCACCAGTATATGTAGATAGTCCACTAGCAATATCAGCAACAGAAGTATTTAAAGAAAACATGGAATTATTTGACGAAGAAACACAAAACGAGATTTCAAAAGGAGATAATCCACTAGAATTTCCAGGACTAAAATTTACAATGACAGCAGATGAATCAAAAGCATTAAATGAAGACCCAACACCAAGCATAATAATATCTGCAAGTGGAATGTGTGATGTAGGAAGAATAAAACATCATTTAAAACATAATTTATGGAATCCAAAAAGTACAATACTTTTTGTTGGATATCAGGCACCAGGAACATTAGGATATAACATAGTAAATGGAGCAAAAACAGTAAAAATATTTGGAGAAGAAATAGCAGTAAACGCAAGAGTAGAATATATTGAAGGATATTCAGGACATGCAGATCAAGAAGGATTGATGAATTTTATTTATTCATTTATCCAAAAACCAAAACACATATTTTTAGTACATGGAGAAGAAGAATCACAAGAAGTGTTAAAAGAAAAAATAGAAACAGAAGCAAAACTACCAGTAACAATTGCAAATTTTGGAGAAACATATGAGTTATCAGAAGAAAAAGAAATAGAATTAACAAAGACAATAGAAAGAAAGATACCTGTAACAATGAAGACTGAAATAATAGCTAGACTTGAAAAAGTAAAAGAAGAAATGAAAGATTTAGAAAGTGCTGTAAGAGAAGATATGGATAACAAAGAATTAAGAGATGAAGACATATTTAGAATAAATGAAAAGATAAAAGATTTGGAAAAACAAATTTTAAATGTTATAGAAGGGTAAATAAAACGATAAAGTAAAATCAGGTAAGATAAATAACAAAGGAAGAATACAAAAGAAAAATACAAAAGAAGAATACAAAAGAAGAATACAAAAGAAAAATGCAAAAGAAGAATACAAAAGAAGAATGCAAAGAAAAATACATAAGAAAATAAAAAATGCATAATAAAAATGCAAAATAAAATCAAACAGAAGAGTAATCAAAAAAGTAAAAATGTTAATAAAAAACAGTAAAAAACTTCAAAATAAACTAAAGAAAGGAATTTTTTAACAAAAATTTAGGTAAAAAAAATGGGGAATAAATATATAAATGAAGCAATAATAGGAAATAAAAATATGCTTGCAACATATACAGAAAAAGGAGAATTACAAAGGCTTTACTTTCCAAGTAAAGATAATAGACAATATTTAGAATATTTCCATACAGGAGTAAAAATAAACGAATCAGATGTAATATATTTACACGATGATATAAATAATACTTATATTCAATATTATGATACAGATACAAATATTTTAAATACAGAAGTGACAAATACATATTTCAATTTAAAAATGATACAAACAGATTATATGCTTTTAAAAGAAAATGTACTTGCAAAAAAATATACATTTATAAATGAAGGAAAAATAGATTTAAATGTTGAATTTTATATTCATTCATCTTTAATGACAGATGACAATAATATGGTAAGCTGTAGGATAACAGATGGTGGAATGATTCAATATGCACATGATTTTACAATATCAACAGTAGCAAAAGGAAAAAATATAAAAAGACATCAAATAAATGGAAGTATTCAAAATATCAAAACAGGAGAAATTCATGATAAAGATTATATTGGAATGTCAAATGATTCAAGCATAAGTTTTGATATTGGAACAATCCATCCAAACGAGAAAAAAGAGCTACAAATATGCATTTTACTAGATGAAAATAAAAATATATCTGATTTAGAAAGAGAAATAGACAGAATCAGAAAAATAGATTATGAAAAAGAATATATGGATACAAAATCATATTGGAGAAAATATGTAAAAAAACATAATAAACTAAATATAAAAGAACCAAAAAACAGCTATGAGGAGCAAATATTTGAAATATATAAAAGAAGTATTTTACTATTTCCATTGCTAACAAACCAAGAAACAGGAGGAGTAATAGCAGCAGCAGAAGTTGATGAAAAAAGAACACAATGCGGAAGATATGCATATTGTTGGCCAAGAGATGCAGTATTTATAACAAAAGCAATGGATATATTAGGAATGGAAAAAGAAGCAGAAAAATTTTATAAAATATTCTGCCAAAAAACACAAAGTAAAAATGGAATGTGGGAACAAAGATTTTATACTGACGGAAGACTTGCACCATGCTGGGGCTATCAAATAGACGAAACAGCAAGTGTAGTACACGGAGTATGGAATCATTATGAGAGAACAAAAAATGAAAAATTTTTAAAAGAAAACTTACAAATGTGTGAAAAAGCAATAGACTTTCTGAAAAGATATGTAAAAGATTGGTTAGGAATAGAAGATTTAGAAGAAAGAGAAAAAGATTTAGTACAAGAAGAAATAGAAAAGCAAAGAGAGAATCAAGGACATAAATATCACATAAGTTATGATTTATGGGAAATGTGTGAAGGAATTCACCTATACTCATTAGCAAGTATATATTCAGCATTTGAAAGTATTATAAAAATATACAGAGTACTTGATAAAAATACTTCAAACTTTGAAAATAACAGATTGAAAGAAGAAAAAATAAATAAAAATGAAAAAGCAATCCAAAAACTACAAATGGGAATAAAAGAATATATTGAAAATAATTTATATGACGAAAGTAAAAAATCATATGTAAGAAATACAGAAGACAAAAAGATGGATATAAGTATATTGGGATTAACAGTACCATTTGAAGTAGTAAAACCAAACGAAAAAAGAATGAAAAACACAGTCGAAAGAATGAACTTAAGTATTAGAACATACACAGGAGGCTACCAAAGATTCGAGCAAGACCACTACAGAAACGGAAATCCATGGCCAATAGCCAACCTATGGATGACACTTTACTATTTAGAATCAGGAGAAAATAAAAAAGCCAAAGAAACATTTGACTTTGTAGTAAAAACCTGTGGAAAACATTACTTCCTAGGAGAGCAAGTAGATAATAACACACTAAAACCAAACTGGGTAATAGGGCTAGGATGGTCACATGCCATGTTCATACTAGTTCTAGAAAAATTATATGAATAAGTGGTCAATTGGGGACGGGTCCCAATTGACCATTTTAACTATTTTAGTGTTTAATCAGGAACGGGTAGCTGACAAGTGCAAGTAGCTAATTGAGGCTAATTTGGGACGGGGGGCTAATTTGGGACGGGTACCAATTAACCATTTATGAATTTTTTGTGAAAATTATGGTATTTTATAAATAAAATGTTATAATATAACAATATACTAGCAAAAATAAAAGACGAAAGGAGAATTTATTTGCCCAGAAAGCCCAGAGAAAAAAGTATTTCTGGTATATATCATTGTATATTAAGAGGAATTAATAAACAGGACATTTTTTTTGAAAATCAGGATTATTTTAAATTCTTAAAAATTTTAGAGAAAACAAAAAAGTTATATCAATTTAAGTTATATTCATATGTTTTAATGCCAAATCATATTCATTTAGAAATTAAAGATGAAAACGGAAAATTATCTAAAATTATGCAAAGCATGGAAATAAGTTATGCATCGTATTTTAATCAAAAATATAATAGAGTAGGTCATCTTTTTGAAAATAAATTTAGAAGTAAAGCTATAGAAACTGAAGACTATATGCTAAATCTGCAAAGATATATTCATCAAAATCCTCAAAAAGCACGTATAAGTACAACTGAAGAATATAGATGGAGTAGTTATAAAGAATACATATATAAAGCGAATTTGGTAGATAAAGAAGAAGTATTAAGTATGTTTAGTGAAGATAGGGATAGAGCAATAAATAATTTTGTAGAATATAATAAACAGGTAGTAAGAAATACAAAAAGCCAAGAATTATTAGAGTATGAAATAAAAAAACAGTTGACAGATAATGAATTGATAAGCCTTATAAAAGAAGAATTAAATATAGATAATATACAGGAAATACAAAAATATAGTAAAAAAGATAGAGATGAACTATTAATGACAATAAAAAAAGTAATAGTTGGATGGAATTATAAACAATTATCTAGAGTATTAGGAATAAGTATTAGAGTAATACAGAGGACAATTAGAAATAAGAAAAATGGTTAAAAATAATCTATCACCAATTAACTATCAACCATTATAATTAAAACAAGAGAAATTAAGAAAAAGTGGTCAATTGGGACCCGTCCCCAATTGACCCCAATTGACCATAAAAAAATTAAAAAAACACTTGAAAAGTAATGCTTTTTGATATAGAATAAACATGCTGGTGCAAAATAGCAAGAAAGCATTAAGCAAAAAGGTAAGATTGAATAAAATTCAAAAAATAAAACTTACCAAAAAAGGAGGAATTTATTATGTCAGTAAAATTAGGAATTAACGGATTCGGAAGAATAGGAAATCTTTCATTCCAAGCAGCTTTAGCAAAGGAAGGAGTAGAGGTAGTAGCAATAAACGACCCATTCATAACAGCAGACTACATGGCATATATGACAAAATATGATACAGTTCATGGAAAATTTAATGGAACTGTAGAAGCAAAAGATGGAGTATTAGTAGTAAATGGAAAAGAAATAAAAGTATATAATGAAATGGACCCACACAACATTCCATGGGGTGAATTAGGAGTAGAATACGTATTAGAATGTTCAGGAGTATTCACAACAATGGAAAAAGCACAAGCACATATTGATGCAGGAGCAAAACAAGTTGTAATAAGTGCACCATCAAAAGATGCCCCAATGTTTGTTATGGGAGTAAACAATACAGAATATAAACCAGAAATGAATATAGTATCAAATGCATCATGTACAACAAACTGTTTAGCACCACTTGCAAAAGTTATAAATGATAACTTTGGAATTACAGAAGGATTAATGACAACAGTACATTCAACAACAGCAACACAAAAAACTGTTGATGGAGCATCTAAAAAAGATTGGAGAGGTGGACGTGCAGCAGCTGCAAATATTATACCATCTTCAACAGGAGCTGCAAAAGCAGTAGGAAAAGTTATACCATCATTAAATGGAAAATTAACAGGAATGTCATTCAGAGTTCCAACAGTAGATGTTTCAGTTGTTGACTTAACATGTAATTTAGCAAAACCAACAACATATGAAGAAATCTGTAAAGTAATGAAAAATGCAGCAGAAAACGAAATGAAAGGAATCATTGAATATACAGAAGATCCAGTTGTATCTTCAGACTTTATATCAGATCCACATACATCAATATTTGATGCAACAGCAGGAATTATGCTTACAGATACATTTGTTAAATTAGTAGCTTGGTATGATAACGAATGGGGTTATTCAAACAAATTAGTAGATTTAGCATGCTACATAGCATCTGTAAAAAATAAATAATAAAGATTTTGATAAAAGGTACTAAATATGTTTAGTGCCTTTTTAACATGTTAAAAGAACGTAAAAGACAAATATAGTTTTTCGAATTTAAAAAAATCATGATGCGGAAACAGGCTAGAAAAATCCATTAGAAAAGTAGGAAAAATTTACAGAATCAGAGAGAAGTAGGAAAATTTTATGAGAACCAGGAAAATTTCATGAATGAGAACCAGGAAAATTTCATGAAACTGTTGACAGAAAAGGAAAACTATGCTAAAATAAATAACTGTAATCCGCTTAATCAAGGTTATAAAAATACTATAAAAAATAGTTACCTTTTTTTAAGGATTAGCGAGTATACAAATAAGGGAGGTGCATTTTGAAATGTACGCAATAATTGAAAGCTGTGGAAAACAATACAAAGTAGCACAAGGAGATGTAGTATTTTTCGAAAAACTAGATGCAGAAGAAGGAAAAAAAGTAACATTTGACAAAGTAATTCTTGTATCAGAAGAAGGAAAAGTACAAGTAGGAACTCCATATGTAAAAGGTGTAAAAGTAGAAGGAAAAGTAGTTTCTCATGGTAAAGGTAAAAAAATAATTGTGTTCAAAATGAAAGCTAAAAAGAACTATAGAAGAACACAAGGACATAGACAACCATATACAAAAGTAGAAATTACAGAAATAAAAACAGCTGCTAAAAAAGCAGAAAAAGTTGCTGAAAAAGCAGAAGCTTAAATAATGAAGATTAATAAAAGGAATATAAGATTCAAACCGAAAGGAGTGAGAAAGAATGGCTCATAAAAAAGGTCAAGGTAGTAGCCATAACGGTAGAGAGAGTGAATCAAAACGTCTTGGTGTAAAAAGAGCAGATGGTCAATTTGTTTTAGCAGGAAATATCCTAGTTAGACAAAGAGGAACAAAAGTACATCCAGGAGTTAATGTAGGAAAAGGTAGTGATGATACACTATATGCATTAATTAGTGGAAATGTAAAATTTGAAAGAAAAGGTAGAGATAAAAAACAAGTAAGTGTTTACCCAGTAGAAGCAAATAACTAAAATAAAGTCTGAAGATATTAGGAATCTTCAGGCTTTTTTCAGTAAAATATCAAAACTAGATTATTGATAAGTTGATTTTCTTAATGAAAGCCAAAATAAAAAAGCAAAAAACACTTGAAAATAAAAATTAATTGATATAAAATAGACTCATCAATAAAAGGAATAAATAGTTCCAAGAAATAGGAGGGATTCATAATGAACAAAAAAACAGTTAGAGACATTGATTTGAAAGGAAAAAAAGTATTCGTAAGATGCGATTTTAATGTACCAATGGATGAAAACAAAAATATAACAGATAATACAAGAATAGTAGCTGCATTACCAACAATAAAATATTTACTAGAACAAAATTGTAAAATTATATTAGCATCACATCTAGGAAGACCAAAAGGAGAATTTAAACCAGAATTTTCATTACAACCAGTAGCTAAAGAATTATCAAACCAATTAGGACAAGAAGTAATAATGGCAAAAGATGTAATAGGTGAAGATGCAATGAAAAAAGCATCAGAACTAAAAGAAGGAGAAGTAATGCTTCTTGAGAATGTAAGATTCCATAAAGAAGAAACAGATAATGACCCAGAATTCTCAAAAAAACTTGCATCTATGGCAGAAGTATTTGTAAATGATGCATTTGGAACAGCACATAGAGCACATGCATCAACAACAGGTATTGCAGACTACCTACCAGCAGTATCAGGATTTTTGATTGAAAAAGAATTAAAATATTTAGGAAATGCACTAGAAAATCCAGAAAGACCATTTATGGCAATATTAGGAGGAGCAAAAGTATCTGATAAAATTGGTGTAATAGATAGTTTACTAGAAAAAGTAGATACATTGATGATTGGAGGAGGAATGGCATACACATTCTTCAAAGCACAAGGATATGAAGTAGGAAACTCAATATGTGAAATGGATAAATTAGATTTAGCAAAAGAATTAATGCAAAAAGCAAAAGACAAAGGTGTAAAATTAATGCTTCCTGTAGATACAAAAATAGGAAAAGAATTTAAAGAAGATACAGAAAGCAAAACAGTAAAATGGACTGAAATCCCAGCAGATTGGGAAGGATTTGATATAGGAGAAGAAACAATCAAATTATATTCAGAAGAATTACAAAAAGCCAAAACAGTAGTATGGAATGGACCAGTAGGATTATTTGAGTTTCCACAATTTGCAATTGGAACAAATACAATAGCAAAAGTTTTATCAGAATTAGGTGCAACAACAATAATAGGTGGAGGAGATTCAGCAGCAGCAGTTAAAAAAGCAGGATTAGAAGATAAAATGACACATATTTCAACTGGTGGAGGAGCATCATTAGAATTTTTAGAAGGAAAAAAATTACCAGGAATTGAATGTTTAATGGATAAATAATAAAATATAGAATATAAAAATTAAAATACAAAAAGTTTTTATATAATAATAAAAAAGATGGCAAAGGCAAAATATAAAAGACCTTTTCATCTTTTTTATTTTAAGAACAAAAAGTAATTAGTATATAGAAGTAATTAGTGTCAAGAAGTATCGAAAATTGTCAAATTGCACGAAATATGTTATGATTAAAGACAGAGGTGGTTTTATGGAAATAAACATAAACACAAAAAGTATTTCAAAAAAAGGATTAGGATTACTTCAAATAGAAACAGACATACCTATATACGATAAATATAGATTAACATTTAATTTAAATAATGGAGAAAGAAAAACAATATATTTATATACTGATAAAGGTACAATAGACACAAAGACACCAATAGAGGGAAATGTAAAAAGATTTTTTATAGGATTTATTTTAGAGAATAATTATTTAAAAAATGATAAAATATATTTAGGAAGTTTTAATCAAAAAAATAATGGAAAAAATTTAAACGACAAATATTCCTCAGCAAAAAATGGATATGAAAGCAAGCAGAGTCAATTTGACCGTTTAGTAGGAATGCTTGAATTATTAGAAGCTGGAGAAATAAGTCAACAAGAATTTGAAGAAGAATTTAAAGAAGATGAACTATATAAAAAAGTTCAAGAAGATAAGAAATCATTTAAAGAAAAAGTAAAAGCCCAAAGCAATCCATTACCTGTAAAAGAAGGTAAGCATTATGCTTTAGGAGATATACACGGACATAAAAAAGCTTATGACACTGCCATGAAACAAATTGGTAAAAATGATAGTATCGTAATATTAGGAGATGTAATTGATAGAGGAAACGATAGCATAGAAATACTATAGGAAGACAAGATGAATTTTATCTACTATGGGACAGGAAAGTTGACACATTCACTCCTTGCAAAGATGAGGGATTTACAACAATTTGTGGACATACTTATGAAAACAATACAGCTATAATTGATAGAAAAAAAGGATATACATGTTTAGACGAAGGATGAGGGCATGGTTCTGATACAGGATTATATTGTATAGAAGATGGAACAATTTTACACATTAATGAGATGGGAGAAATGGATAATAAAACAGGAAAAATAAAAGTAATAAATGAAAATGGAAAAGAAGAATTTGTTACCGGTACAAAGATACCACAAATAAATGAAGGTAGATAAATTTTTCGAATAAATTAAAATAAAAGAAACCTAGAGTAAATTAGAAACTCTAGGTTTTTATAGAATTATTTTATATCTTAATTATAAATGAATTCTAAATATATAACTATAGATCTACATCAAAAATGATTCGAAGAATTTTTTAAAAGTCTTTATAATTTTTATATAAATATCATGTATTTAATAAAACAAATATAAAAGATTTATATTTCATACGTAAAAAAGATTTTTTAAGCAAAATACTTGAAAAATACTACTATTTGATATAAAATAGTATTGCATTTAGAAAGCATGCATAATAATAATAAAGAATAAAAAGGTTTATAGGCAACCTTGAAAAACCTAAATAAAAGAGCAAGGAGAATGCTTATGAGAAAAAAAGTAATTGCAGGAAACTGGAAAATGAATATGCTTCCAAACGAAGCAATAGAGTACATCAACCAATTAACACCATTAGTAAAAGACTCAAAGAATGAGGTTATCTTATGTGTTCCATACACAGACTTATTTTATGCACTACTAACAGCACAAAATACAAATATAAAAATAGGAGCACAAAATATGCACTTTGAAGAAAAAGGAGCATATACAGGTGAAGTATCAGCAAAAATGCTAAAATCAATTAATGTTGAATATGTTATAATAGGTCATTCAGAAAGAAGACAATATTTTAACGAAACAGACGAAACAGTAAACAAAAAAATAAAAGCAGCATTTGAAAATGGATTAAAACCAATCGTTTGTGTAGGAGAAACATTAGAGCAAAGAGAAGAAGGAAAAGCAGTAGAAGTAATTACAAAACAAACAGAACTAGCATTAGAAGGATTAACAAAAGAAGAAGTTAAAAGCACAATAATTGCTTATGAACCAATATGGGCAATAGGAACAGGAAAAACAGCTACAAGTGAAGATGCAAATAATGCAATAAAAGAAATACGTAATAAAATAGAGCAAATATATGGAAAAGAAGTAGCAGAAGATGTAATAATACAATATGGAGGAAGCGTAAAATCAAAAAATGCAAAAGAATTATTTACAATGTCAGACATTGATGGAGGATTAGTTGGAGGAGCAAGTTTAGACCCAGAAGAATTCTCTAAAATTGTAAATTATGATATATAAGAAGGATGGTAGATATGAAAGATAAAGTAACTATGTTAATGATATTAGACGGATTTGGAGACAATCCAAATAAAGATGGAAACGCAATAAAACTTGCAAAAACACCAAATATAGATAGATTAATGAAAAAATATCCAACAACAGATATATTTACAAGTGGATTACATGTTGGATTACCAGAAGGACAAATGGGAAATTCAGAAGTAGGACACACAAATATTGGAGCAGGAAGAATTGTATATCAAGAATTAACAAGAATAACAAAATCAATAGAAGATGGAGACTTTTTTACAAACCCAGAATTTATTTCAGCAATTGAAAACTGTAAAAAGAATAATTCAAAATTACACATACTAGGATTAGTATCAGATGGTGGAGTACACAGCCATATAAGACACTTATATGGTCTATTAGAGATGGCAAAAAGAAGAGACTTTGAAGATGTATATGTACACTGCTTCTTAGATGGAAGAGATACACCACCAGCATCAGCAGAAAGCTATATAATAAAATTACAAGACAAAATGAAAGAAAAGGGAGTAGGAAAAATAGCAAGTATATCAGGAAGATTCTATGCAATGGATAGAGATAAAAGATGGCAAAGAGTACAAAAATGTTATGATGCTCTAGTAAATGGAGAAGGAATAAAAGCAAATTCAGCAGTAAAAGCAATAGAAGATTCATATCAAAAAGAAGTATTTGACGAATTTGTAGAGCCAACAGTAATATGTAATAATGAAGAACCAATTGCAAAAATAGAAGAGAACGATTCAGTAATATTCTTTAATTTCAGACCTGATAGAGCAAGAGAAATAACAAGAGCAATAGTAGATAAAGACTTTAACGAATTTGAAACAAAGAAAATGGATGTATATTTTGTATGCTTCACAAACTATGATGAAACAATGCCAAATGTTCATATAGCATTCAAAAAAGAAACTTTACACAATACATTTGGAGAAGTAGTAAGTAAAGCAGGATTAACACAACTACGTATAGCAGAAACTGAAAAATATGCACATGTAACATTCTTCTTCAATGGAGGAGAAGAAAAACAATATAAAGGTGAAGAAAGAATATTAGTACCATCACCAAAAGTAGAAACATATGACCAAAAGCCAGAAATGAGTGCATATGAAGTAACAGACAAAGTTGTAGAAGCATTAGAACAAGATAAATATGATGTAGTAATATTAAACTTTGCAAATACAGACATGGTAGGTCATACAGGAAGTCTACAAGCAGCAATAAAAGCAGTAGAAGCAGTAGACGAATGTGTAGGAAAAATAGTAAAAGTAATAGAAGAGAAAAAAGGAAATCTAATAATAACAGCAGACCATGGAAATGCAGAGCAAATGATAGATTACAAAACAGGAGAACCACATACAGCTCATACAACAAATCCAGTACCAATAATACTAATAACATCAAACCCAGAATATAAATTAAAAGAAAATGGAAAATTGGCTGATTTAGCACCAACAATGCTTGATTTAATGGGAATAGAAAAGCCAGAAGAAATGACAGGAGAAAGTTTACTAAAAAAAGACTAAAAGTTGTAATATTATGATATAACACAAAAGAAAAATCTTTTTAAGAAATTAATAAAATAACACAAAATGGATTAAAAAGTCAATTTACAAAAGCCAAAAATATTACAATAAAAAACTAGTTTGAATACACTATAAAGAGAAGACCATATAATTCAAACAAAAGGGGTAAATATGTTAAAACAAACAAAAAGGACAAAGGAAATTTACGAAGATATACAAAGAAAAGTTCATTATATGATTCCAGACAAATGGGAAAGACTATATCTCTATGCTTCAGTAATAGAAAAAGAAGATGGAAAACCAGGAGGAGAATTATTTTTCTACTATATCCCAAAAGGAATCCTAAAAAAGAATCCAGTAAATGTCTATGAAATACCATCAAAATTTAATTTAGATGAAAAAGAATATTTACAATTAGTTGAAATTCTATATCAAGAAATAATAAAATTAAGAGAAGAATTCAAAAAAATTGAACTAGGAGAAACCTGGAGTAATATAACAATATCAATAGAAAATGTCAATTTTAAGATAGAATTCAACTATGAAGACCTAATAAACTCTGAATATTCAAGTTATGCAAGACATGTAATATGGAGATATAAATATTTAGGAATAGGACCAGAACAAGTAAATAAAGAAGAAAAAGAAATTCTAAAAAGTTATCTAACTGGAGCAAAAAGTTATGCAAGAGAAGAAGTTTATGAAACGGGAATATATATAAGAGACATAAGAAATATAATAGATTATGATACCACAACAAATAATGAATATGTAGAACAAGAAGAGCAAAAAGAAGAAGTAGAAGAACAAAAAAAAGAAGAGGAAAGACCTATGAGAAACCAAATTCTCTCATTTCTGAATGATGAAGAAAGAAAAAGATTTGAAAAATAGTTAATAATTTTAGGAGAAATCCTAACAAAATAAATGGAGTATTCCAAAAACAAAATTGAAAGGAGCAATAAAAATGATTTATTCAAAAGAATTAGAAGAAATGTGTACTGTAGCCAAAGGAGTAAACCATGGACCAGCACCAATCCCAGAAGAAGGAAAATGGGTAAAAGCAAAAGAAATTAAAGATATATCAGGATTAACACACGGAATTGGATGGTGTGCACCACAACAAGGAGCATGTAAATTAACATTAAACGTAAAAGACGGAATCATCCAAGAAGCATTAATAGAAACAATAGGATGTTCAGGAATGACACATTCAGCAGCTATGGCAGGAGAAATATTAACAGGAAAAACAATATTAGAAGCATTAAATACAGATTTAGTATGTGATGCAATAAATACAGCAATGAGAGAATTATTCTTACAAATAGTATATGGAAGAACACAAACAGCATTTTCAGAAGGAGGACT
>CALXJT010000031.1 GCA_944388695.1 uncultured Clostridia bacterium | reverse complement strand
TTCAATGTACTTTTTTGTTCCGCTTGGAACGTTTTGTATTATATTATACCTTTTTCATTTTGTCAATACTTTTTCGACATTTTTTTGAAATATTTTTTTGCTCTTTTTTTGGGCAAAATAAAAAATTAGTTTTTTACCTTTTTGCTCTTATTTTCTCTCGTCATTTGACTAATTTCTTCTTTTTTAATCTTCATTTTTTGTCTGTTGCTTGGTACTTTTTTATATTAACATTTTTATTTATGTTTGTCAACACTTTTTTTAAAGTTTTTTTATTTTTTTATTTTGTTTTTTTAAAACAAAATAATTTTTAGTCTTTAACGCAAGTGCTTTTATATATTAACATATGTTTATTCCTATGTCAATACTTTTTTGCTGGTATTTTTTGCCATTTTTTCATCGCAAAATTCCAGTAAAAAATTGAGGTAGAAAACTTTCAAGTTTTCCACCCCAACCATTGACATTAAATCCAAAGCTTTTCACTAAATTATTGAAATTCAATCCAAAAACTATTGACATTAAGTCCAAAGTTTTTCTCTCAACTATTGACATTCAATCTTAAACTCAAACAAACTCACTATTTTCTCTTTCAATTAATTATTATATCTTAACCAAATTCTACACTTACATTATTCTCTCATAACTTTTATATAAATTTTATTTATAAGTTGTGTTTCTTCATCATATCCCATTGTAATATCATATTTCAAATTTGCATTTTCTTCTTTTTGTATTTCTCCCATTATTTCTTGTAGCTTTTCTTCATTCTGACTATTTCTTTCTATATCTAAATCTATTTCTACTAGTTGCTCCTCTTCACTATTTCTTTTTTTCTCTCTTAAAATTGTTGCATCTTTTAAATCATTTTTTATTGTTTCTAATAACGCCTGTACTTCACTTAAAGGTTTTTCCTTTCCTATAAAGAATGTTAAATTAGAATTGAATCTATTTCTTTCTGTTTCTGTTATTTGAGTAGCTGGTTCATCTCTTATTATATCTTGTTTTATTATACCTAAATTTTTAAGCATTAAATTTATATCATCTAAACTTATTTTTGCAAGTATATTATTTTCTTCTGTTTGTATTTGTTCTTTTAATATATTTACTATATTATTAGAACTATTTTCATCTAAATCTTCTATTGTAATATTATTTTCTGAATTTAATTCTATTTTATCCTCAATATTATCTACTATTTTTATACTATTATCTAATGTCAAAGTTAATTCATTTTCTTCTTCACTGTAATAAAATTCTGCATTATTTGTAATTCCACCATTTTCTTCTTTTCTGTCATTTGTAATTTTAATTTCTTTATTCTTTACACCATTTATATATGTTAAGATATCTATTTCTACATTTTGATTTACATCTTCAGATTGTTTTTTGATGCTAACTGTGTTACTTGTTTGAACGCTTCCTGTTTCATCTAACTCTTCTATTTCTATCACATTACTATTTTCTAACTTAATTGCAAAACTATATCCTTGCATTGTTATTTCTGTTCTTACAGCTCGACCATTGTTTACACATACTTCTAATTTTACTTCTTCACTACCTATGTTGTTACTTTTTATTTCTTCTATAATTGTGTCGATTTGTTCTGCCATTTGTTCTTCTAAACTTTTCCCATCTTCTCCTATTGAGATATTATAATCTGATAATTTAGTTTGTATTTGTTCTATCTTATTTAATAAGATTTCATCTGTTTTTATTTTTTCTAAAATAGCTATTCTTAAATTATTATATTGTTCTTTTGTCATTGTAGTATAATATCCTATTACTGATATTGTATTTTCTGAAGATGTTATTGTTTTATTTTCTTTTCTATAACTTTCCTTTGATGCATATTGATTTAAAATATCTACATAAGTTTGTTTTAAAGTATTTATTTCTTCTTCTGAAAAATTAAATATTTCTTTCATTTCTGGTATTTCTTTTAAAATCAATATTTTTTTCGCATCATTAATTGGTAACTCTAATGTTTCTGATAATTGTGCTATATCTTTTGTTGTAACAAATTGCATTATACCTTGTAATCTTATACCTTCTAAATCTCCATCATTGATATATTCTATTGAAGCCAAATCTCCTTCTTGGTCTTGTAGTTTTATATCTTTATATTGGTATCCACTCATATCATCATTTTGTGATTCTATTACTATTTTTCCATTATTAACAGTACTTTCTCTATTTTCGTTACTTGTTCCTATCCCACTTATATAGTTTATTCCAATTTCTGAACTGGATGTATACATACTTTCTTCCAAATTTGTTGAGCTATTATTTTCAAATAATTGGCTTGTAATTTGAAGATTTTGTGCTAAATATTTTTGGAATAATGTTTGATTAGATTTAAACATATCTGTATTCATATATAGATAATATACTATCCCTACTATTGCTAATATTACGATTATTATACTTATTAATATTATAGCATGTATTAATTTTCTCTTTTTTCTAGGCATTTTCATTCCTCCCATATCTTTTGTTATCAATATTATATCTTTATTTGATTTTTTTATCAATAGTTTTTTTATTTTCTTTGTTCCACAACTTCATATATTATTATTCCTGCTGATACTGCTGCATTTAATGATGATATTTTTCCTTTCATAGGTATTTTTACGAAGAAATCACAATTTTTCTTGACTTTTTCACTCATACCTTGTCCTTCATTTCCTATTACTATTCCTAAAGGTCCTTTTAAATCTTGATTATAATAGTATTGTTTTGCCTCTATGTCTGTTCCACATATCCAAAGTCCTTCTTCTTTTAATTTATTTATTGCATCTGTTATGTTGTTTACTCTTGCTATTTTCATATGTTCTACCGCTCCTGCTGAAGCTTTATTTACTGTGCTATTTACAGAAGCTGCTCGTCTTTTAGGAATAATAACTCCATGCACACCTGCTGTTTCTGCTGTTCTTATTATTGAACCTAAATTGTGAGGATCTTCTATTCCATCTAATATTATTACAAATGGATCTTCTTCTCTTTTTTTAGCTTCTTCTATTATATCTTCTATGTCACAATAGTCAAATGGTGGCACGATTGCTATTACTCCTTGATAATTTTCTGTTTGAGCTAACTGTTGCATTTCTTTTTTATCTTTCTCTACAATTACTACTCCTTTTTCTCTTGCTTTCATGATGATTTTATTTATTGAACCGTGTTTTTCTCCTCTAGTAACATATATTTTGTTAATATCTTTTTCAGTTTCTAATAATTCTAAAACTGAATTTCTTCCTTCAACTTGGTCATTAAATTCTTCTTGTTTTTTTGATTGTTTATTACTATTTAATTCTGTTTGATTATTTAATCTTTTCTGGTTATTTATCTTTTTTGATTTATTAGATTTTTCTTTCACTTTGCTTCATTCCTTACATAATATATTTAGATTTTTGATAAAGATTTTACTTATCCCATTACCCTTCTCATGGTGTAAAATTCATCTAACATTTTTATAGAACCAATATTTTTATTAAATTATTTTTCTATATTTGTAATAATTTAATTATATTAGTAGTTATTTTTTGTTTCTATTTTAGTTATTGAATCTTATTTATTGTTTATTTTACCATTTCTTTTATATATCTCCTTAATGCTAATATCATTTTTGTTAATTCCTCAAAATTTTCAATATCTCTATATTTTTTTGCAATTTCTATTTCTATACATGGTATCATTGTTTTTTCAGATATTGTTTTACAAATTGTATGGATACTATTTGCTTTAAATCTTTTATCTATTTCTACATTTTCTATTTCATATCTTTCCAATATATTTTTTAATATTTCTACTGCTTTCTTTTTATTATTTAGATTTTTTCCTTCTCCTGTTCCTATATCTACTCCAAAACCATATTTATTACTTGCACCATGTATATCTATTAATAATTTTATTTTATTCTTTTTGATTATTTTTAAAATTTCTTCTTTATATGAATTATTTTCAATATCATAATTTGCATCATCATTATTATTTTTTGTTTTATATATGCAATAACAATTAGTTTGTCTTTGTAATTCTATTACTATTGGACCTGTATATAAGTCTTTTTCTTTTATTTTTCCATTTCTAAATTGTCTTACACTATGTGGTGCAGAAATGAGTACTGGTATTTTTCCATTTACTACTTCATATATTTGTTTATTTTCATTTTCTTCTAATTCATTAAATTTTTGATTTGCTTCTAAAAAGTTCTCGATTGTTATATCCATATTTTCCTTTCTATTTCTATAATTATTATATGAATTTTTTACTCGTCATCTAATTTTAATACTGATAAAAATGCTTCTTGTGGTACTTCTACACTTCCTATTTCACGCATTTTCTTTTTTCCTCTTTTTTGTTTTTCCAATAATTTTTTCTTTCTTGTAATATCTCCTCCATAACATTTTGCTAAAACGTCTTTTCTCATTGCTGATATTGTTTCTCTCGCAATTATTTTTCCTCCTACTGCTGCTTGAATTGGTATTTTAAATAGTTTTCTTGGTATTTCTGTCTTTAATTTTTCTACCATTTTTCTACCTCTTTCATAGCTTCTGTCTTTATGAAGTATAAAGCTTAATGCGTCTACTTGTTCATTATTTATATATATATCTAGTTTTACTAAATCTGATCTTCTATATTCTTTAAATTCATAGTCAAATGATGCATATCCTTTTGTTTTAGATTTTAGATTATCAAAGAAATCATATATTATTTCATTTAATGGCATTTCATATATAAGTGTTACTCTGTTTTCATCAAGATATTTCATATCTATATATATTCCTCTTCTTTTTTGACATATATCCATTACATTCCCTACATAGTCTTTTGGCATATATATATTTGCTGTTACGAATGGTTCTTCCATATATGATATTTCTTGCATTGGTGGTAAGTCTGTTGGATTATATATATCTACTACTTCACCATTTGTTTTATGTACTTTATATATAACTGATGGTGCTGTTGTTATTAGTCCTAAATTAAATTCTCTATCTAATCTTTCTTCTATTATTTCTAAATGTAATAATCCTAGAAATCCACATCTAAAACCAAATCCTAATGCTGCTGATGTTTCTTGTTCATATTCTAGAGCTGCATCATTTAATTTTAGTTTTTCTAGTGCTATTTTTAAATCTTCATATTCACTACCATCTACTGGATATAAACCACAATATACCATTGGTGTTACTTTTTTATATCCTTTTAATGGTTCTTCTGCTGGATTATCTGCAATAGTTACTGTGTCTCCTACATGTATATCAGATAAATTCTTAACACTTGCTGCAATATATCCGAACTTCTCCTGCTTTTAACTCTTTTGCTGGCATATATGAACCTGGCACAAAATATCCGACTTCTGCTACTGTATATTTTTTATTTGCTGCCATAAATAGAATTTCATCTCCTATTTTTACAGTTCCTTCTTTTACTCTTACATATGCCACTGCTCCTTTATAATTATCATAATATGAATCAAATATTAAACATTTAGTTTTTGCATTTTCATCTCCTTTTGGTGCAGGTAAGTCTGTTACTATTCTTTCTAAAACTTCTTCTACATTTAATCCAGATTTTGCAGATATGCATGGTGCATCCATTGCTGGTATACCTATTATATCTTCAATTTCTTGCTTTACTTCATCTGGTCTTGCATTTGGTAAATCTATTTTATTTATTACTGGTAATACTTCTAAATTATTATCTATTGCAAGATATACATTTGCAAGTGTTTGGGCTTCTACTCCTTGAGTACTATCTACTACAAGTATTGCTCCATCACATGCTGCTAGACTTCTTGATACTTCATAGTTAAAATCCACATGTCCTGGTGTGTCTATTAGATTAAATGTATATTCATTCCCATCTTTTGCTTTATATTTCATTCTAACTGCCTGTGATTTTATTGTAATTCCTCTTTCTTTTTCTATATCCATGTTGTCTAGAACTTGACTTTCCATCTCTCTTTTTGAAAGTACTCCTGTCATCTCTATTAGCCTATCTGCTAATGTTGATTTTCCATGGTCTATATGTGCTATTATGCTAAAATTTCTAATATATTTTTGTTCCATATTTCCTCCAAAGAATATTTTTCTTTTTATTTTATATGGAAATTTTAACATATTTGTGTCGTAAAATCAAGATTACTTGATAAAAGCTTGGGCGAACATTGGGCGAACATTGGGGACACTCCATTTTGTTCGGAAAAAATTTTCCGAACAAAATGGAGTGTCCCCAATGTTCGCCCAACGTTCGCCAATCACTCAATATTGCCAACCATTATATAGATTATAAACTTTTTCATAACCTAATCGTTCTAATTTATCTTTCGCTTTTTTACTTCTTTGCCCACTTGAGCAATATACAATTATTTCTTCTTTTGGATTTATTTTATCTATAATTTCTTTTTTTATCTCATATTCTGGTATTGATATTGCCCCATCTATATGACCTTCTTTATATTCTTGTGGACTTCTTACATCAATTATTTTTACCCCTTTTTTCCTCAAATTTTCTAATTCTTCTATTGTTATATCATCTTTATCTATTTTTCGTTTAAAATATTCCTTCATTCTTTTTGCAATTTTTTTCATTTTTATTACCTTCTTTGGGCAATTAGAAATTAATTGCTTATCATATTATATTATTTTTTATATCTTTATGTACTTGAATTTTTACTATTTTTACTATTTTTTACTTATTTGATTTTTCTTTATTTCTTTTATCTTGAATTTCTTCCATTTCTTTTTCTGTTTTTATCTGTGTGTTTTTATTATGTTTTTTATTGTGTTTTTTTATTTTATAAGTTATATTTTTTGCATTATGTTTTCTTTTTAGTTTACAACATTATGTGCGCAACTCTTGTGGAAACTGTGGATAACTTTGTGAATAATTGATAAATCTATTCTTTTTTACTTAAGTTATTCACAGTCGACTGTTTTATTTATATTTTTACAATTATTGTATTTATTTTTAGTTAAATTATGTATATTCATTTTATTTTTTTACTTCTTTTTATATAGTTTGTAATAAATTAAAATAACCCTTCCTATTATTGAGAAAGAGTTATTTTTTTACATATACTTCATTAATTTTATGTAATTATTTTTTTATTTCTAATTAAGTTTCTTTTCGTAAAATTATATCTTTACTTATTTATAAATGCAAAATAAATTATCGCTGCAATTTCAAGAATTGTAATTAATGGTAATCCAATCACAAAATTCACTTTTTGAGTCTTATGTCTAAATGCATACATTCCAGATACAGTTCCTATACCTCCTCCTAGAACCGTTACAATAAAAATTGTTTTTTCTGGTATTCTCCATTTTCCTTTTTTTGCTTTTTGTTTATCTATAAACATAATTAAAAATCCTATGATATTTATTATTACTAGATATATTATTAGATTTTGTGTTGTAAAAATTTCTCCAAAATTAATTTCTGTAAACATTTCTATCTACGATATATTTATATATCGTCCTCCTTTCTTTTAGATTTTATTTAGACTTGAAAATTATTTTTCATAGTTTGATTCTTTTACAAAATTACTTTTTACTATTATTGGTAATCTCACTTTCATTTATATTTTTTCTTCTATTATATATTATAACTCATCTAATTCTATCTAGTCAACTAAATTTCTTATTCAATTTTTTATCAAATTTTCCCTACTAAAAGTTTATACTACATCATCACGCATTATATTATATACTTTTATGTTAATAATGAATTCAACTTCTATTTACAAAAGTAAATTCCATTTGCTAGATTATTTACTTTTATCATACTTTTATCATATAATTTTCTTAAAACAATTGTATTTTCATCTACTTTGTGATATCTTATTTACGTAACTTATTAAATTTTGTTTTCAATATAAGGAGGGCTTTTTATGTTTAACCAAGAACCTTTACATCACTTTGATGACTGGGATGATTTCGAAAGTTCTCATCCTGAAATTACTGTAGTGCGGGAGAATGAAATAATCATTCAAATTGAATTCCCTCTTGAAGCTGAAGGTGTAACTTGTATTATTGTAAATGGTGAAGTTTATTTTTTACAATATTATTTGCCATCCACCGATGAATCTTATACTTTTAAATCAATGGAAGCCCGCAAGAGCCTATTATATGACTTAATATCATCTCTTTAATTGGAAATTATGTTTTTAGTAGTATCTTACCAAAAGCGAAAATGAATCACTTAAAATCTATTATGTTTTAAGTGATTCATTTTTATTTTTGTCATTTGTTAATTACCTGAATTTTTATAAAATTAATCTATATTTTATATATAAATTTGTTTTATATACTCTATCTATATAAACTAATTTAATTGTTTTGTCTCTTTCTATCTAAATAAACTCATCCTATCCAAACAAGCTAATTTGATTACTTTGACTCATTCCTTCCAAGCATCCAAATTTCTTTAATAAATCCGCAACTGAATCTCCAACTTTTGAACGAATTTTCATATCGTCAATTGACATGAATTTTCCTTCTTTTCTAGCCTCTTGAATTCCAAGTGCTGCCACTGTTCCAAGTCCTGGTATACTATTTAGTGGTGGTCTTATTCCTTCTGGTTCTGGTATAAATTTTGTTGCATCTGATTTATATAAATCTATCGGTAAAAATTTTAATCCTCTTTCATACATTTCTAATACTAATTCTAATACTGGATACATTGCTTTGTCCTTTTGTGTTGCATTATTTCCTAAAAGGTCTATTTCCTTCATTTTATTTTTTACTTTTTCTTCTCCAAATATCATAATTTCACTATCAAATTCATCTGAAGCTCTTATTGAGAAAAATGCTGAATAATATGCTTCTGGTTTATGTACTTTAAACCATGCTATTCTAAATGCATTTGTTACATATGCTGCAGCGTGAGCCTTTGGGAACATGTATTTTATTTTCTCACATGATTTTATATACCAATCTGGTACATTATGTTCTTTCATTAAAGCTACATATTCGGCCCATTTTGCTGGATCTTTTAATGCTTTTCCTTTACGTACTGTTTCCATTATTTTAAATGCTGGATTTGGTGGTAATCCTTGTTTTATTAAATATATCATTATATCATCACGACAACATATTGCTTCTGTTAATGTTACTGTTCCTTGTTCAATTAAACTTTGTGCATTTCCAAGCCATACGTCTGTACCATGTGATAGTCCTGATATACGTATTAATTCATCAAATGTTTTTGGTCTTGTATCTACTAACATTCCTCTTACAAATTTTGTTCCGAATTCTGGTATTCCATAACTTCCTACTTCTGAACCTATTTGTTTTGGTGTTACTCCAAGTGCTTCTGTTGAGCTAAATATTGACATTGTTTCTTTATCATCTAATGGTACTTTTGTTGGGTCAATTCCAGTTAAATCTTGTAACATCCTTATTACTGTCGGATCGTCGTGTCCTAGTATATCTAATTTTAATAAGTTTTGGTCTATTGAGTGATAGTCAAAATGTGTTGTTATTATATCTGAATTTGGGTCATCTGCTGGATGTTGTACTGGGCAGAATTCATATATTTCTCTTCCTTTTGGTACTACTATAATTCCTCCTGGGTGCTGACCTGTTGTTCTTTTTATTCCTGTACACCCTTGTGCTATTCTTTTTATTTCTGCTTGATTTACTGGTATATGTCTTTCTTCATAATAGTTTTTTACATATCCATATGCTGTTTTATCTGCAACTGTTCCTATTGTTCCTGCTTTAAATGTTGTTCCTTTTCCAAATATTACTTCTGTATATTTATGAGCTTTAGCTTGATATTCTCCTGAAAAGTTTAAGTCTATATCTGGCTCTTTATCTCCATTAAATCCAAGGAATGTTTCAAATGGTATATCCATTCCGTCTTTGTCTAATTTATGCCCACATTTTGGACAATCTTTATCTGGCAGGTCAAATCCATTTTTTACTCCATAATCTGTAAAATCTGAATATTTACAATTTGGGCATCTATAGTGTGCTGGTAATGAATTTACTTCTGTTATTCCTGTCATATTTGCTACAAATGATGAACCTACTGAACCTCTTGAACCTACTATATATCCATCTTCATTTGATTTCCATACTAATTTTTGTGCTATTATATACATTACGGAAAATCCATTTTTTATAATTGAATCTAGTTCTTTGTCTAATCTTGTTTGTACTATTTCTGGTAATGGGTCTCCATATAATTCATGTGCTTTACTATATGCTATGTCTTTTATTGTTTGCTCACATCCTGGAATATGTGGAGGACATTTTTCTGGTGATATTGGACTTATTTGTTCACACATATCTGATATTTTATTTGTGTTTGTTACTACTACTTCATATGCTTTTTCTTTTCCTAGATAGCTAAATTCTTCTAGCATTTCTTCTGTTGTTCTTAAATATAGTGGTGCTTGATTGTCTGCATCATCATATTTTTGTCCCGCTTCTAATATACGTCTATATATTTCATCTTGTGGATCCATAAAATGAACATCACATGTTGCTACTACTGGTTTGTTTAATTTTTCTCCTAAAGCTACTATTTTTCTGTTTATATCTCTTAGGTCTTCTTCATCTCTAACTGTTCCGTTTCTGATTAAGAATTTATTGTTTCCTGTTGGTTGTATTTCTAAGTAGTCATAGTCATTTGCTATATCTTCTATTTCTTCATCTGTTTTTCCTAGTTCTATTGCTTGATATAATTCTCCTGCTTCACAGGCACTTCCGAAGTATTAGCCCTTCTGAATATTTTTTATATAAACTTTTTAGGATACGTGGTTTTCTATAAAAATAATGTAAATGTGATAATGACACTAATTTATACAAATTCTTTAAACCTACATAGTTCTTAGCTAAAATTATTGCATGATATGTTTTTAATTTTTTGTATTCTTCTTTTTTAGCTTCTTCATCTGCTGCTACATGGTCAATATCTTCTACTATTTTTGCTCCTTTTTCTTTTAACATTTTTATCATTACATTAAATACTTTTACAGTTGTATCTACATCATCTAATGCACGGTGTGCTACTTCTACTTTTATTCCTAGATTTTCTGCAATTTTTCCTAATTTATATTTTTTATAATCTGGGAATAAATCTTTTGCTAAACTTAATGTATCTAAATATGTATAATCAAATTTGTATCCTAGAAATTTAGCATTTTGCTTTAAAAATCCTACATCAAAATTTGCATTATGTGCTACTATAACTGTTTCTTTGTCATCTCCTAAAAATTCTAATATTTTTGGAAATACTTTTTCTATTGTCTCTGCGTCTGCAACCATTTCATCTGTTATATTTGTTACTTCTGTTACTCTTTCTGGTATATGTTTTTCTGGATTTACAAATGTACTAAATTCATCTATTACTTCTCCATTTTTTACTTTCATAATTCCTACTTCTGTAATCTTTTCTGTTACAGCTGAAAATCCTGTTGTCTCTAAATCTAGTACACAATATGTTGTATCTATTGATTGTCCTTTTCCATTATATACTGATTTTGTATTATCTGGTGCAAGATATGCTTCAACTCCATATATTACTTTCATATCTGGATTATCTACACCAAGTAGTTTATGTGCTTCTGGGAAACTCTGAACTACTCCATGGTCTGTAATTGCTATTGATTTCATTCCCCATTTCATTGCTCTTTTTATTAAGTCTGTTGCTGATGTCATTGCATCCATTTGACTCATTTGAGTATGCATATGTAATTCTACTCTTTTTACTTCACTATTGTCTTGTCTTATTACTTTTTTAACTCCTTCAGATTCTATTATTGTATTTACCATAACTGTAAGTTCATTTGAGAAAGAATCCATTTGTGCAGTTCCTGCAATTTTTACTCCTTTTGCATTTTTTATTCTTTTTATAACTTTTTTACTATTGTCTTTTGTTAAGAATGCTTTACATGTCATACTACTTGTGCCATCATATACATCAAAACTTAATAATACTTTTCCAGATTTTAATTCTCTATCTTCCATTCCTATTACTTCGCCATCAATTGAAACTCTTCCATCATCTACACCTAATTCTGAAATTTTTACTAAAGGGTCATTTATTACTGGTGTTGTTCCTAATATTAGTGGTGTATCTTCATCATCTTCTGATGGTAATTCTGGTACATCTGTATTTTCTAATTCTATTATGGTGTTTGCTATAACTGATACATCTCCTGCATATGTATCTAGTCCTGCTTTTCCTATTATTTTTATAGCTTTTGAATTTTTTATTTTTTCAGATATTTCATTTCCTTCTGTTATGTCTTTTGCAAATGATTTACATGTCATTGTTCCTGTTCCATCATATAAGTCAAATATTAACATTCCTTTTCCAGATTTTGTTTCTCTTGCCTCACATGTTAATATTCTTCCTTCTAAAGTTACTCTTCCATCATTTGCTGTTATTTCTTTTATTTTTACTTTTTTCTCTTTTGCTTTTGATGGTTTTCCCATTATATATTCTTTTACTTCTGTGTTTTCTGCTTCATTTTCAATCTCTCCATATTCTGGAGGATATCCTAATTCTTCTCCTTCTGGAATATATCCTTCTAAATCATCTGGCATTTTATAGTCTGGGTCTGTATAATTTGGAACTTCACTATTTCCTTGATTAAAATGTTTTTCCTCTGTTTTTTGTCCTACATCATGAGATACTATCTTTCCAATTTCTTCTTCTTCAATTTCTCTTGCTTTTTCTTGATATTCTTCTAAATCTTTTTCTTTTATGTCTTCTGTAATTTCTACTTTATATTCTTTTCCAAAAATATTTTTTAGTACTCTTTCTAATTCTTTATCTGTCTTTTTTGCTTTTAAAAATTCTGCACCTTTTATGTGCATTTTTACTATTATTGTATTATTTTCTATTTTTATATCACTTTTCATTAGTAATAATGGTTTTGCTAATGGATATTTATGTGCCATATAACATATTATATTTTTCCATTCAGATTCGATTGGTTTAATTTTTACATTTTCGTCATAATGTATTAGAAATTCAATGTTTTTAAAGAAAAATCTTTCCATTAGAAATTTTTCAAAAAACCATATTTCTTTTATATCTATATATTCTTTAGAACTTATTACAATTGCAAGTGTACTTTTTTTCTTGATTAATGTTAGTGAATCTATTTCTGCTTCTTTTATATTTGATTTTGTTTCATAATCACTAAAGATTTCTTTTATTAATTTTTTCTTTTGTTTTTGTTCTGTTTTTGTTTGTGTTTCAGGCAATTTCGTTCACTTCTTTCTTTTTTCTCTATGTTTTTTTGACTCTTTATGCTGTATTTTATCATATTTTATTTTATTATAAAAGCGAACAAAATGTAATTTTTTAATATATTTTTTATTTTTGTTTATAATATATTTAGTAATATTTATTTACTTTAATTTTTAAAGATTTTAAGAAGGGATGATAAAATGGGTAATGAAAATTATATTTTAAATGAAGTCGGAAAAGGTCTTCAAATGGGAATGGATTCAATTTCTAATATTACTGAAAAGGTGGAAGATAAGAATTTAAAGAATACTTTACTATGTCAATATGATGAATATGGAAGTTTATTGGTAAGAGTGAATGAAGAGTTAAAGGAATATACTGATACTCCTAAAGAGGTTTCTCCTATGCAAAAAACTATGGAAAAAATCGGTATTGAAATGAATACTCTTATGGATAAGAGTAATTCTAAAATTGCAGAGATTATGTTACAAGGTACAAATATGGGAATAATTGAAGGTGTTAAACTTTTAAATCATAATCCTGATGCAACTAAAGAAGTGAAAAGTATTTTGAATGATTTTATTTCTTTTCAAGAACATACTGTTGAGAAATTGAAGGAGTATCTATAGAAAAAAAAGAGAATGAAAGAGAATGAAAGAGCATCAAAGAATGATAGAGGAATGGACCTTTGAATAAAAAACTCAATTTTGAGTTTTATTCAAAGGTCCGTTATTATTTCTCTTATTATGTTTTTTAGACTATCCATCTAGTCCCTTTTCCATGTTCGTCCCCAATCCTTTCTTTTAGTTTTTTCAAAACACAGGTTCTTATGATAATCGTATAAGTGTTAGGGTCCAATCCTTCCTTTTAGTTTTTTCAAGACCATTGCTCTTTTCTTTTAAAATATCCTCAATATATCATTATAAGAAACATATAATGATAATGCAATCAAAATTGAAAATCCAATTAATTGAATATTTATCTCTGTTTCTTGTTTTAAAGGTTTTCTCCTAATAGCTTCAATTAGTAATATTAATAATTTTCCACCATCTAATGCAGGAATAGGCAATAAATTTGTTACTCCTAATGATAATGAAATAAGTGCTAATAGATATATAAATTCTTGTAAACCATTAGTTTTAGCTACTGCTTCTGATATTCCTACTGGTCCCATCATTTGATCTATTCCTACTCTACCTGTAAATAGCTGTTTTAAATTATCTATTATTGATAACCCGAAATCACTAGTTTCTACTGCTCCATAGATTAAATGATTTACAAAAGTATTTTCTGCTTCTTTTAAATTTACTCCTAAATAAAAGCTAGATTCATAATCTGGTGTTAATTCTATATTTATTTCTTCATTTCCTCTTTTTACTGTTAATAATACTGTACCTACTCCTTTTTGTCTTATTAGACTTACTGCCTTATTTACATCTCCATTTATTTCTTCATTATTTATTTTTATTAATACATCATTAGGCTTTACTCCTTGTTTTTCTGCTGGACTGCCTTTGTCTATAGTAATGATTTTACAATCATCATCTATATATAATCCTGTTACTTTGTTTTGTACTTCTGTTAATTTTGTTTTATATTCTTTTTCTTCTCCATTTCTATCTATTTTTATTGTAAATTCTTTATCTTTTGTTGCTGTTTCTGTTATTTTGTCTAAATCATATTTACTCTTAATTTTTTCTCCATTCATTTCTATGATTTTATCACCTTGTTGTAATCCTATTTCTTGTGCTACATATCCATCTATTGTACTATCAATTTCGTTAGAGATATAATTTCCAGTTGAAGACATTAATATAAAATAGACTACTAATCCAAATATAATATTTACTGTTGCACCTGCTACAACTATTGCCATTCTTTTTGGTATACTTGCTTGTGAAAAAGAGCCTTTTGAGTCTGACCTTTGTTCTTCTCCTTCCATACTACAAAATCCACCTAGTGGAATTAGACGTATAGAATATAAAGTTTCTTTTCCTTGCTTTTTCCATATTAGTGGACCAAATCCTATTGAAAACTCATTGACTTTTACTTTACACCATTTTGCAACAATCATATGGCCTGCTTCATGTATTAATATTAAAAAACCAAGTAATATAATTATCTTTAGTGCTGATATTAGAAATGTTATCAATATACTTCATCCTTTCAAATAAACCTTTATATATAATTTCTAAAAGGAGAGAAATTATAATTATTTTTCTCCCCTCTTTTATTTTATCTACTCTTTCCTAAATCATTGTAAAAAATATGTATGCAAATGGTGCTATAAATAGTAAACTATCAATTCTATCTAACATTCCTCCATGACCTGGAATAAGATTACTGTAATCTTTTATATCTACATATCTTTTAATACTTGATGCTGCAAAATCTCCTATTTGTCCTATTAGGCTTAATATTAATCCTATTATTCCTATTTCTATATATGATACATCCATATTAAAATATGTATTAGCAAAATATGTATATATTAACATAGTAACTATTGCTCCTATTGTTCCTGCTACACATCCTTCTATTGATTTTTTTGGACTTACTTTGCTAAATTTATGTTTTCCAAATTTCTTTCCAATAAAATATGCGAATATATCTGTTCCCCAAGCTGCAAGTATAGCATACCATATTAATATTTTTCCATTTTCCATTCCATCAATTAATGCTACAAATAACATGAAAAATACTATATAAAATATACCTAAAAATGTGTATGCTACATCTTTAAAAGTTATTTTCATATCTGTTGCTATTATATGCGAGAATAATATTAATAATACTGTTGGAACTGATAATATTGCAACAATATTTCTACCTTCTTCTGGTACTACATGTATTAACGCTACACTTAAACAACTTAAATATCCAACCCATCTTATTGGCTTACATACTTTTGATATTGCATTCATGTATTCATCCATTGCTAAAATTGTAACTATTGCTAACAATATGTCTACTACATATTTATTTCCTATTAATAATATTACTGCTACTAATGGGAATCCTAATAATCCTGATGTTATCCTTTTTATATCCATATTTTTTTCCTTCCTTGCTTTCGTTTTTTCTATTTTGCACCAAATTTTCTTGTTCTTTTTTGATATTCAATTATTGCCTCATCTAAATCATTTTCAGTAAAATCTGGCCAATTTTTTTCTACAAAAAGAAATTCTGTATAAACTAGTTGCCATGGTAAAAAATTGCTTAAGCGTATTTCTCCACTTGTTCTTATTAATAAATCTGGGTCTGGTTCTCCTTTAGTATATAATTTATCTGATATTGTTTCTTCAGTTATTTCTTCTGGACTTATCTTCCCATCTTTTATTTCTGTAGCAATTTCTTTTACCGCTCTTAATATTTCATCTCTTCCGCCATAATTTAATGCTATATTAAAAGTTATTCCTGTATTATTTTTTGTTCTTTCCATGCATTTTTCTATGCTATCTTTCATTTTTTCTGATAGTCCTTCTCTACTACCTAAAATTTTTACTTTTATATTTTCTGAATCTGCCCTTTTACTGTAGTCATCTAGGTAACTTTGAAATAATGCCATTAACGTTGATACTTCTTCTGTCTTTCTTTTCCAGTTTTCTGTTGAAAAAGCATATACTGTTATGTATTTTATCCCTATCTTATTTGCGTATCTAACTATTTTTTCTAGTGTTTTTGCTCCTTCTTTATGCCCAAAACTTGCTGGCTTTCCTCTAGCTTTCGCCCATCTTCTATTGCCATCCATGATAATTGCAATGTGATTTGGTAAATTTTCTTTATCCATCGATTTTCTCCTTTTATTTTTTGACACTACTTATTTTTTAATTTATACATCATTTTGTTTTGATTATAATATTCTGTTTTTAATATTTCTTATTTTCAATAATTCTATATTATTTTTCTAATTGTTTATTTTTCGCGTTTTTCTATATATAGTGCTAATTCTTTTAAGAATTCTGCTTTTTCTCCATATTCTGATAACTCTTCTATTGCCTCGTTTATTAACTCTTCTAATTTTCTTTTAGATTCTTCTAATCCATATTGTGATACATATGTACATTTTCCTTTTTCTTTATCATTTCCTACAGGTTTACCTAGCTTTTTTTCGTCTCCTTCTTCTGATAATATATCATCTTTAATTTGAAATGCTAATCCAATTTTTTGTGCATATCTAGTCATTTTCTCCAATTCTTCTTTTGGAGCATCTGCTAAAATTGCTCCCATTCTCACAGCTAGAATAAGTAGCGCTCCTGTTTTATTTTTATGGATATAATCTAAATTTTCTTTTGTTATATTTCTTTTTTCAAATTCTGTGTCTACATATTCCCCTGCTATCATTCTATCTACTGCTTTAGAGAATTCTTGAAATACTTGAATTTTTTTATTTAATTCATCTTTATTTGTTTTTTGTAATTCATTACTTATTATAATGTACCCATAATTTAATAGTGCATCTCCTGCAAGTATTGCTGTTGCCTCATTAAATCTTTTATGATTTGTAGGTTTTCCATGTCTAAAATCATCATTATCTATTCCTGGTAAATCATCATGTATTAATGAAAAATTATGTATCATTTCTAATGCTATTGCAAATGGCATACATTTTTCATAATCTTGCTTAAATAATTTATATGTTGAAATTGTTAATATTGGTCTTAATCTTTTTCCTCCTGCTAATAAACTATATGCCATTGATTCATTTAATATTTTTTCTAGACAATCTTCTTTTTTTATGTTTTTTTGTAATTCACTTTCAATTAATCTTTGATAATCTTTTAATTGTTCTTTAAAATTCATTTTTCATCCCACTCTTATACAGACATTATTTCTTTTTCTTTGTTCTCTAATATTTTATCAATTTCTTCTATGCTTTTATCTGTTAATTTTTGAATTTCATTTTCTGCTTGTTTTAATTCATCTTCTGTTAAATCTCCATCTTTTTGTTTAGCTTTTGCTTCTTCTATTCCATCTCTTCTTACTGCTCTTACTGCAACTTTTGCTTCTTCTGCCATTTTTTTGATATCTTTTACTAGTTCTTTTCTTCTTTCTTCTGTTAATTCTGGAAATGCTAATCTTATTACTTTTCCATCATTATTTGGATTTATTCCAATATCTGAAGCTAAAATTGCTTTTTCTATTTCTTTTAATATACTAATATCCCATGGTTGTATTACGATTAATCTTGCTTCTGGTACTGATATTCCTGCTACTTGGTTTATTGGTGTTGGTGTACCATAATAGTCTATTCTAACTTTGTTTAGTATTGCTGGATTTGCTCTTCCTGCTCTAACCTCTGATAATTTTTCCGCATAAACATTTATTGTTTTTTCCATTCTTTCTTTTAAATTTGTATAATCCATTTTTATCTCTCCTTCATTTTTTGTTTTAAAATATTATATTTTTATTATCTTTTTCGTATTTGATAATCTAGTTATTTATATGAAAAATGTGTTTTTAGTCATTATTTAAGTTATTAATCTTTAACTACTATTTAAATAATATCTTATCTTTTTTTCTAATATTTCTTGACCCTTTATTTCTTTATCTATTTTTGAAATTATTTAAGCTATTAGTCCTTAACTATTATTTGAATAATAGTTTATCTGTTTTTTCTAATATTTCTTGACCTTTTATTCCTTTATCTATTTTGGAAATTATATAAGTATTTGCCATTATTGTTATAACATATAATATAAATACTAAATATGCCCTTATTCTAAAATATGTATATTGAGACATATTCTCATCTATGAAAACTTCTTTTTCTGTTTTTGTGTTTAAATCTAATTCTAATAAACTTTTCCAAATATCGACATATTTTTGGTCAGATTTATCTTTTATTTGTGTATCATATAATTCTCCGAACATTTCTTCATTATTATATGTTTTATTTAAATTAAAATCTATATAAAAGAACATCCCTAGAAATATTATATTAAAAATCAACACTACTTTTAGTAAATTACTTAAAATCTTTTTTTCTTTGACTAGTAAACATCCTAAAATAATTGATATTACAAGTAACCCTAATATTATTGTTATTCCATATATGTATGTACTTTTTATCTCCTCTAATATGTCTATTGATTTAGGCTTGTAAAAAAATATTAGAAATATTAGAAATATTAATACTATTGCTAGAACTGCTATTATATTTATTCTTCTTGATATAACATAATTATTTGCTTCTTCATATTTTCTTTGACTGTTTTTCTTACTTTCATTATATTTTTGACTTTTTAAAACATTATCATTATACCATTTTTTATTATTTTTCATATTCCCCTTTTATATTTATTCCTCCTATTATGAAACTATAGTTCCAATTTTTTCTCCTTTGACTGCTCTTACTATATTTTCTGGGTCTGATATTCCAAATACTAATAATGGAATATTATTATCTCTACACATTGCAGTTGCTGTAGAATCCATTACCTTTAAATCTTTATTTAAAACATCTAAATAAGATATTTCTTCAAATCTGATTGCATCTGGCACTTCTTTTGGATCTGCAGAATATACTGCATCTATTGCTTTTCCTAGAAGGATTATATCAGCTTTTATTTCTGTTGCTCTTAATACTGCTGCTGTATCTGTTGTAAAATATGGATGTCCTGTACCACAAGCAAAAATTACTACTCTTCCTCTATTTAAATGTTTTTCTGCTTTTCTTTGTATAAATGGTTCTGCTATTTCTCTCATTTCAATTGCTGTTTGAACTCTTGAATGAATTCCTCTAGCTTCTAATGCATCTTGTAATGCTAAACCATTCATTGCTGTTGCAAGCATTCCCATATAGTCTGCTGTTGTTCTTTCCATTTGATGTCCATTTCTTCCTCTCCAGAAGTTTCCTCCTCCTACTACAATTGCTACTTGAACTCCCATTTCAACAACTTCTTTAATTTTGTCACATATTTTTCCTACTGTTTCGGCATCTACTCCGGTTTTTTTATCTCCAGCTAGTGCTTCTCCACTTAATTTTAGTAGTACACGTTTATACTTAATCAATTCTTTTCCACTCCTCTTACTATAAATGAACGATTATCTCTCGATATCTCCATTTATCTTTATTTTTTATTTTATATTAATAAAT
>CALXJT010000030.1 GCA_944388695.1 uncultured Clostridia bacterium | reverse complement strand
TGGTATCCATACACCTTTTAAATTTAAGTTAGACATTCCCTCACCTTCTTCCGTTTATTCGCTTCATTTTCAATTTTCAGCCTTTTAAAATTGTTTTTAGTATAACTTTATATTTTTAGGATGTAGACAAAAAATTTCCATAAAAATAAGCCTTGAACTTATTTCTAAATTCAAAGCGTAATATAAAATTTATAATTTATTCTAAAATTCCTTTATTTCCAACTAACTTGACATTAGCACTATTCGGCTTAAACTCATTTTCTAATTCATCTATATAAGCATATTGTGGTATATATAAAGCATTTCCTGAAATTATACATTCTCCTGCCCCCAATACCGTTACCATATTTAAGCTTGCCTCATTCATATAAGCTACTGTTTTTCTTATCTTCTCAATATCATTAGGGTTTACTAATTTGTGTATAAAATAATTTTGTAATTGTGATGTTATTGTTGTTGAAATATCACTTGGTCTTTGGCTAGCAATCATAAGATATACCCCAAATTTTCTTCCTTCTTTTATAATCTTTTCAAAAGTTTTTAAACCATTCCCATGAATTTCCGTTTCTTCTTTACTACTCGATAATAAATTGTGTGCTTCATCTATTACTATATTTAATATTGAATTTACATCATTCTCGCCTTTACTTTCTGTTTTATTATCATATAGTATATTGGATATTAATGATGGTATTATTTCTTTCATTTCTTTATTTACATTTCCAAGTTGAATTACACACACATTTTTATCTTTAAAAATATTATTCTCTAATTCTCCCTCCGAAGATTCAAAGATTTTTAATAATTGTGCCTTTTTATTTGCCATTCTAAACATTAATGGACTTATATATTCAAAATTTATTCCATTTTCATTTCTTTGAACAATCTCTAATAATAACTCAAATTCAAATCTATCTAAAGAATTTTTTATCGGCTTAATCCTAATACCTAGTTCATCTATTTCATTTAAAGTTTTCAAATTATAATTATTATCATCATAATAGAAATCTCCCGTTTTTCCATTAAATTTAATTCTATCAATGTTTTCAAAGTATTGTTCAGCATAGTTTCTTATAGAATAGAACATTGTATTTTTTCTATTATAGATAATTCTTTTTATTATATTTAATCCTCTATGATTATCTACATCTAAATCTTTTTTTGAATTTTCATATGCTTTTCTTATTATAGGCATTTGTGTTTTTTCTGTAGCATTAAGAATTATTCCCCAGTCCTCAGCAGATAAATTAGAAAAATCAAATGGTATCTTATTGTCATTATTTTTTCTTGTACTTAAATTAAATATATTTTTCTTATCTTTATTACAAATAGCATTTCCACCATATTCATTATTTAAATCAAATATTAATATTTTAGATTTATTTTTATTTGGCAAACTATCTATTTTTTCTATATATTCTTTTAATATCTTTGACATTGTATTAGATTTTCCACTACCAGTATTACCAAATATACCTATGTGAGAAGGAATTAATAAATTTATATCTAATGAAATATCATTAGAATTATCAAAAAGGTTCTTACCTATTTTTATAGATTCTGTGGGTTTATAAAATATAATCTCGAAATCTTTTTTATCCAAAGTTTCAATCTTTGCTTCTACAATAGGTAATAATCTTAATCCTCCCAAAAACTTTCCGTTTGAAATTCTTCCCTTGACTTCTAATTCAACTAAATAAGCAATTTCTTTATCTTCATTATTATCAAATTTCAAATATTCTCCCACTATTTGGCATATTATAATATCAAGCCCTACCCTAGTTTTAACATAACTATTAATTTGTGGAGCAGGAATAATCTTTCCATTTTCAATAATATGCGGTGGTAACTTTTTATCCATTTTAGCTAATATTTTTATGCCTCTAACTTCAACAATCTTTCCTATAAGCATTCTTTAAATACTCCTTCAATTATATTTGAACATCTCTTTGCTGTTCCTATCTTATCTTCTAGTTGGTCTATAACTATAACCTTATCTCCATGTTTTCTTATTGTTTCTGGAATTACATCTTTGACATTATCATATTTAAACCATATTACAGTTAGTGATGATTCTATTGCATCTGATATTAAACCATTCAAATGCTCATCATTTCCAGAATAACCAATTACAATTAAAACTGCATTTTGTTTAATAAGTTCTTCTTTCATTAGAAACATTAATTCAAAAAATTTTGAACCAAGCGCTGTTTCATATTTTTTATTACCAGGATATATAATAGCATCTTGTGCTAAAATTCCTCGATTTACACTACCATGTAATTTGGCAGTTATAAATGTTGGTATCTTTTTGTTATACTTAAAATTATATCCTATAACATCAAAAAAATTTGTTTTTTTGTATGAATCTGCACTCAATACATTATTAACATAACTTTTATTTTGCAATATCGTTTCTACAATATCATCATAGTTTAATGTAAATATATTAACCTTATATGATGAATCTTGTCTATTTTCTGTAGTTTCTACTAATCTGTACGTATTTTCAATTAAATTTTCTACATCCATAATATCACTATGTTTCATATCAATATTTTCCTCTGCTATATTAAATTCTTTAACAAATAATTCATTTGCTTTATTTCTATCTATTTCATCTAATGAATTTAACTTTTCTTCAAATGAATTGCTATCACCTATATACTTTTCGTCTAAAAAATTATTAGTTTCTTTAAAACCTATTAATTGTGGAAATGCCCTTCCATTAACTCCTGAACCAAATAGAAAGCTTATATTTGCTGAAGCTAAAATTTCTCTCAATCTATATTTTTTTATTATTTCTTCATTGATTTGATTTTCATTAGTTTTTGTTTCTAGTACATTCTCATCTAATATCTCGTTCATAGCTATTCTCCTTTTCCTAATATTGTCAATTTATAAGATATTTTATCACAAAAGATTGAAAAAATAAAGCATTTGCTATAGACTTTCACTTAAATGATAATATATTCAAAAAAATTCATAATAATTAAAATGAAATTGGTCAGATTCGTCTGACCAATTTCATTTTAATTATTATCCTCTTCATTTTCATCTATATCTATATGTAAATTCAAATCTTCTTCTGTTGGCAAAGCCTCCAAAATTTCTTTTGGTAAAATATTTGAAATTTCATAAGAACTTACACCAATAGGCTTATTTATATCTCTTAAAGAATACTCTACTGAAAATTTTTTCTTTTCTCTACATAATATAATTCCAATACTTGGATTGTCACTTTCTGTTTTTAATAAGTCATCTACTGCTGATAGATAGAAATTTAATTTTCCAGCATATTCTGGCTTATATTGTGTATTTTTTAATTCTACAACTATATAACAATGTAATCTTGTATGATAAAAAAGCATATCAATGAAATATTCGTCTCCATCTACTTCAATTCTATATTGATTTCCAACAAAACTAAAACCATTTCCAAGTTCCAATAAAACTGTTTTTATTCTTTCCACCATTGCATTTTCTAGTTCTGTTTCAATATAACTCTCTTTTAAATTAGATAAATCTAGTATATATGGATCTTTCATCATATCTCTTGCTAATTCACTTTGTGGAGTTTTTAATGTTCTTTTAAAATTGTTTGGCTTATCTCCTAATACTTGTCTCTTATAAAGATCACTTTTTATTTCAAAACCTAAAACATCATAAGACCATCCATTTAATTCTGTCTGTTCCATATACCATCGTCTTTGTTTTTCATCTTTGATTTTACTTAAAATAAGAATATTGTGCGACCATGGAATTTTTGCTGACAACACTTTCATTTTTTCATCTTTTTGACATTCCAAATAATATGTTCTCATATATTTTAAATTTGTAATCGAAAATCCCTTCATATTTGGAAAATCAACTTTAAGCCTAATTGAAAGGTTTTTAACAAATTTATTTCCCCATTTTGCATTATCCTCTATTATTTTTCCAATAGTATAGTATAAACTCAAAGTTCTAGCATTAGCACCTTTAAATATATCATATTGTGCATTTAGTATTTCATATTTTATATCACTAAAGACTTTTTTGAACTCTTCATCTTGCATATTATTTTCTACTAACTCTTTATTATTCATTTTTGAATCCTCACTTACTTTATTTTTTCATAGTATATCATTTTATAGTTAGTTTATCAACAATATAAATATTTTTACTACAAAATTTTCCAATTAGTCAGATGCATCTGACCAAAAATCTTTTATAAAACCAAAAAAAGATGACATTGTATTATTATTTTTTACAATTCATCTTTTAAATATGTGAAAATTTTATTTTTACTAAATTGTTGTTAGGAGGAAACCTTTGCTATTACTACATTTTATTTTTTCGTCATAAGAGAACAAAATTGTTATTACTAATGCTATTAATGTTATTCCCTTTTCTTTTTGTACCTCTTTCATCCTTTTCATCCCTCTTTTTCCTCCTTTGTTCATTTTTTCTTTTTTCTTTTATACTTTATTTTTTTTGCAGTTTTTTAAAATTTCATTAAGGTATTTGTAAGTACCTTAATTTAATATTATCATTATATTTACTTTTTGTAAACAGATTTAAAATATTTTAAATGGTATTTTTTATAAGTATTTCTCATCTTTTTTTATCATTTTATATTTTACTATTTGATTTTATCATAATTTTTTTCGTTCAAGCCTTTATTTATGTAAATAAGTTGTATCCTTTTTACATAAATAAAACATGGAAGAAGAGGGTCCTGAAATGAACTCTACCCCTTAAAGTATACACCTCTTTTTTATTAGTGTCCACTTTAAGGAGAAGAGTTAAAAATAAGAAACCCTCTTCGATTAACCTGTACTCTATAATGATTCAATATTATTATAAAAGCACTCCATTTTGTTCGATTCAGAACAAAACGGAGTGTCACCAATGTTTCAAACAAATCCGAACAAAATGGAGTGTCCCTAATGTTCGCCTATTTACCATAGTAACTATCTAATAATATTTGTTTTATTTCTGAAACTAATGGTACTCTTGGATTTGCAGTAGTACATTGGTCTTCAAAAGCTCTATCTGCAAGCATATCCACTTTTGCAAGGAATTCTTTCTCATCAATTCCTGCATCTTTAAATGATTTTGGAATATTCATATGTTCATTCATTTCTTTTATTCTACTGATTAAACTTTCTATTCCTTCTTCTGTATTATTTGCTTTTAAACCTGCCTTTTTAGCTATTTGAGCATATTTTTTGTCAGCTATAAAGTATTCATATTTTGGGAATGATACAAATTTTGATGGTTTTGTTGCATTATATCTTACAACATATGGTAATAAGATTGCATTTATTCTTCCATGTGGCAAATGGAATTCTGCACCTATTTTATGTGCTATTGAATGGTTTACACCCAAGAAAGCATTTGTAAATGCCATACCTGCAATTGTACTTGCATTGTGCATTTTTTCACGTGCTTCTTTATCACTTCCGTTATCATATGCTCTTTCCAAATATGTTAATACTAATTCTACTGCTTTTTCTGCAAGTCCATCTGTATAGTCTGAAGCCATATTTGAAACATATGCTTCTAATGCATGTGTTAAAACATCCATTCCTGTATCAGCTGTAACTGATTTTGGTAAACTCATTACTAAATCTGGATCAACTATTGCTACATCTGGAGTAAGTTCATAATCTGCTAATGGATATTTTTTATTTTTCTTTTTATCTGTAATAACTGCAAATGATGTTACTTCTGAACCAGTTCCTGAAGTTGTTGGTATTGCAACCATTTTACATTTTGTTCCAAGCTTTGGAAATTTATAAGTACGTTTACGTATATCCATGAATTTTAATTTTAATCCTTCAACATCTGCTTCTGGATGTTCATAGAATAACCACATTCCTTTTGCAGCATCAATTGGACTTCCTCCTCCTAATGCTATAATAACATCTGGATTAAAGTTTTTCATAGCTTCTACACCCTTCATTATTGTATCAAATGATGGGTCAGATTCTACTCCACTAAATATTTCAGAATGTACGTAATGTTGACGATTTCTTAAATGATATAAAATTTTATCTACATATCCTAATTTTACCATACCTTCATCTGTTACAATAAATGCTCTTTCTATATCTGGCATTTTTTCTAGGTATGCAATTGAACCTGCCTCAAAATAGATTTTTTCTGGAACTTTAAACCATTGCATATTAACCCTCCTTCTTGCTACTCTTTTTATATTAATTAAATTAACAGATGAAACATTTGCTGTTGTAGAATTTCCACCAAAAGATCCACATCCAAGTGTTAATGATGGCATATTTGTATTATATATATCACCTATAGCTCCATGTGTTGATGGAGAATTTACTATTACTCTTCCTGCTTTCATAGTTTCTGAAAATTCTAATACAGTTTCTCTATCTTCTGAATGTATAACTGCAGAATGTCCCAATCCTCCAAATTCCAATAAAGCTTCTGCTTTTTTAATTCCTTCTTCTTTATCTTTTACTTTATAATATGTTAATACTGGACTTAATTTTTCTTTAGAAAATGGATAATCTCTACCAACTCCTGTTTCTGGTACTACTAATACTTTAGTTTCTTGTGGTATTTCAAATCCTGCTTCTTTTGCAATTGTATATGGATATTGTCCTGGTACATGAGATTTTAATTTATAACCATATTCATCAGTATATTCAAACATACTTTTTGCTAATTTTTCTTTTTCTTCTTCATTTACAAAATAACATCCAGCTTCTTTCATCAATTTTTCGAACTCTTTAGTTATTTCTTTATCAACTAAAACAGCTTGTTCTGAAGCACAAATCATACCGTTATCAAAAGATTTTGACATTACTAAATCATTTACAGATGTCTTTAATTTTGCTGTTTTATCTATATAACATGGTACATTTCCTGGTCCTACACCTAGTGCCGGTTTTCCACAAGAATATGCAGAACGAACCATACCAGTACCACCTGTTGCTAATATTAAGTTAACATCAGGATGATTCATCAATGTTTGAGTTGCCAAAATTGATGGCTCTTCTATCCATAAAATACAATTTTCTGGTGCACCAGCTTTTACTGCTGCATCTCTTAAAATTTTAGCTGCTGCTACACTACATTTTTGTGCTGATGGGTGAAAACCGAATATAATAACATTTCTTGTTTTCGCTGAAATTAAAGATTTAAACATGGTTGTTGATGTAGGGTTTGTAACCGGTGTTACACCCGCAATGATTCCAACCGGTTCGGCTATTTCTATATAATCATCTTCTTCATTTTCATCTATTATTCCGACCGTTTTTTCATATTTTATACTATGATATACATATTCTGTTGCAAACATATTCTTTGTAATTTTATCTTCATATATTCCTCTTTTGGTTTCTTCTACTGCCATTTTAGCAAGTTCCATATGATGTTCCAAACCTGCCATTGACATAGCCTTTACAATATTATTGACTTGTTCTTGTGTTAAATCTAAATATTGCTTTGAAGCAATTTTAGCTTTTTCTACTAAAGCATCTATCATTGCTTTTACTTTCTTTTCATCTTGTGAATTATTAGTTGCCATAAACAATTCCTCCTTTTTAAGTTTATACCCTCATTATATATAAATCTTTCAAAAAGTCAAGAGAAATTGGAAAACATTTCAATCTCTAATATTGTTTTAAACATTATACAAAAATGCACCTCAATACATCGACATCTCAATATCTTAATATATAAATAAATTCAATAAGAGCTAAATTTATTTATCCATTAAAAAATAGAACATTCAGATATATCTTAAATGTCCTACCTTTATTTTACTTATAAATATAATTTTGTGGATTAACATGTTCCCCATTGATTCTAATTTCAAAATGTAAATGAGGACCAGTTGAATTTCCTGATGAACCAACTGCAGCTATCATATCACCTGCTGAAACTACATCACCTGCTTTTACATACATCTTACTAGTATGTGCATACCATGTTTCTACATTATTACCATGGTCTACTTTAACCAAATATCCATAAGAACCTGACCATCCTGCTGAAATGACTGTTCCATCTGCTACAACATAAATTGGTGTTCCCTTTGTTGCTGCAATATCTAAACCTGTATGTGTTGAAACACGTAGTCTACTAACTGAAGCATAACGTGAACTTATTCTACCAGTAACAGGTAAAACTGCTATTTGTACACCATTTACATCAGCAAGTGAATTTGCTTTTTTCTCTTCTTCTTCTTTTATTGCAATATCTTCATCCACTTTTGCCATAATATTTGTGCTTGCAACTTCTAAATTATTTGTATTTATTTCTCCTGCATTTTCAGTTGTCTTCTCTGCAATTTGTATGTTTATACTTTCATCTTTTTCTTTACATTCTTCTAAAATTTGATTAGCTTCTTCCTCTGTATCTACTGAATCAATAACTTGATCATCAATTAAAATATCATAATATTTATATGTTATTTTCATTTCCTTTTGTACAGCGACTAAAACACTATCTTCGTTTGTTTCCTCTGATTTATTAACAAGTTTTAATTCATACTCTGGATCAGATTCTAAAGTTACAGTATCAACATTTTTTGCACTATAACCTTTTACATCATTATCTACAACTTCTTGAAAACTTTCTTTATTTTCTACATATCCTACTTCTTCTCCAGAAATACTAACAGCATAAACTGGCTTATACTTCATAAAAATTATCGCGATTATAAAACCAAATGCTACTAATGTTATACTAAAAAACCTAAAAATCTCTTTCGTATAAAATTTTAGTTTTTTTACACTAATAAATTCCACTCTCCTTTTGCTGTTTTTTTTCGCGACTGTTTCTTATTATACTATATATTCTTCCCAATTTCAAATTATGTACACAGATTTATCTATTTTTTCGTCATTTTTCCTGTAAAAATAATACAATATTTTCTTTTTATCTATATTTTTCTCTTAAACTCTAATAATTTCTCTCAAAATCTTTCATTTTCTCAACTTGACAAATTTTATAAATCTGATAACATAACCTGCTCTTTCCGATATCATAATAAAAACTCATAAAATCCTCTATATAATAAAATCCTAATCAAATTGTTGAAAAAACTCAATTTCTATTATATAATCAAAAAAAACATAGGAAGGTGATAAAATGGCTTTAGATTACCAATTAATAGGTTCAAGATTAAGACAAGCAAGGCTTTCTAAAGAACTAACATTAGAAGAACTTGCAGACCAAATCAGTGTTTCAGTACCATTCTTAAGCAGAGTTGAAACAGGAAGTGCTCAAATAAATTTAAAAAGATTATCAGAAATATGTGCTTTATTAGATGTACCTGAATCTTCTATTCTAGTAGGAAGTTCTGATACATCAGATGAATATTTAGAAAAGGATTTTGGATTATTACTAAAAAGTCTGTCTCCTAAAACACAAAAACTAATTTATAAAGTTGCTAAAATAATTGCTGAATCTGAAGAATAAATCCCATTTGTATGAATAATGTCTAATTTTAGGCATTTTTCTGTTTTTTTTCTGAAAAATCATCTTTTCTGTTGCCAAAATTTTTTCTATATGTTATTATAATGTGTGGGAAATTTGGTAACAATATACAAAAAGGAGGTTATAATATGAAATTCAAACAATGGGAAGGATTCGAAAAAGGAGATTGGCAACAAGAGATAAATGTTAGAGATTTTATACAACATAACTACACACCATATGAAGGTGATGAAAGCTTTTTATGTGGTGCAACAGAAAAAACAAAAAAATTATGGGATGAAGTATTAGAACTTTATAAAAAAGAACATGATTCAGAAGGTGGAGTTCTAGATATAGACACAAAAACAATTTCAACAGTTTCTGCTCATGATGCAGGATATATTGATAAAGATTTAGAAGACATAGTTGGTCTTCAAACAGATGCTCCATTAAAAAGAGCAATTATGCCATATGGTGGAATCAGAATTGTAGAACAATCATGTGAAGCATATGGAAGAAAAGTTGATCCAGAAGTTGATAAAATATTCCATACAGTTCGTAAAACACATAATGATGGAGTATTTAGTGTATACACACCAGACATCAGAGCTGCTCGTTCAAATCACTTATTAACAGGTCTTCCAGACGGATATGGTAGAGGAAGAATTATAGGAGACTACAGAAGAGTTGCTTTATATGGTGTTGACTATTTAATAGAAGAAAAGAAAGAAGAATTAAATATTTTAAATGTAGATGAATTAACAGAAGAAATTATTCGTGAAAGAGAAGAAATTAGCGAACAAATTTCAGCATTACAACAATTAAAAGTTATGGCTTCAAAATATGGTTTTGACATATCTGAACCAGCAAATACTGCAAAAGAAGCTGTTCAATGGTTATACTTTGGATATTTAGGAGCTGTAAAAGACCAAAATGGTGCAGCAATGAGTTTAGGTAGAACATCTACATTCCTAGACATATATTTTGAAAGAGATATTAAAAACGGTACACTTACAGAAGAAGAAGCTCAAGAAATTATGGATCACTTCATAATGAAATTGAGACTTGTTAGATTCTTAAGAACACCAGAATATAATGAATTATTCAGTGGAGACCCTGTATGGGTAACAGAAAGTATTGGTGGTATGGGAATTGATGGAAGAACACTTGTTACAAAAAATTCATTTAGACTTTTACACTCATTAGAAAACCTAGGACCAGCACCTGAACCAAACATGACTATTTTATGGTCTACAAGACTTCCAGAAGGATTTAAAAGATATGCAACAAAACTTTCAATAAACACATCATCTATCCAATATGAAAATGATGATTTAATGAGAATAACTTTAGGAGACGACTATGGAATAGCTTGCTGTGTATCACCTATGAAAATAGGTAAACAAATGCAATTCTTTGGAGCTAGAGCAAATCTTGCCAAAACATTATTATATGCAATAAATGGTGGTAGAGATGAAAAAACAGGAAAACAAGTTACTCCAAAATACGAACCAATTTTATCTGACTATTTAGATTATGATGAAGTAATGGAAAAATTTGACCAAATGATGGATTATGTTGCAAAAATCTATATCAAAGCACTTAATGCAATCCATTATATGCATGACAAATATTCATACGAAGCAATCGAAATGGCATTACATGATAAAGATATAATTAGAACAATGGCTTGTGGAATCGCTGGATTATCTGTAGTTGCTGACTCTTTATCTGCAATTAAATACGCAAAAGTAAAAGTAATCCGTGATGAATCAGGAATGGCTGTAGATTACGAAACAGAAGGTGATTTCCCTAAATTCGGAAATGATGATGATAGAGTTGACCAAATAGCAGTTGAAATAGTTAAGAGATTTTTACACAAATTACAAAAACACCAAACATACAGAAATTCAAAACACACATTATCAATCTTAACTATAACTTCAAATGTAGTTTATGGAAAAGCTACTGGAAATACACCTGATGGAAGAAAAGCTGGAGAACCATTTGGACCTGGAGCAAATCCATTACATGGTAGAGATATAAATGGTGCACTTGCTGTTATGAATTCAATTGCAAAACTACCTTTTGAACAATCAGAAGATGGTATATCTTATACATTCTCTATAACACCAGGAACACTTGGAAAAACAGAGGATGAAAGAATTACAAATTTAGTTACAATGTTAGATGGTTACTTCAAACAAACTGGTCACCACATCAATGTAAATGTATTTGATAGGAAATTATTACTTGATGCAATGGATCATCCAGAAAAATATCCACAATTAACAATTCGTGTTTCTGGATATGCAGTAAACTTTACAAAATTAACAAGAGAACAACAATTAGATGTTATTAATAGAACAATTCATGAAAAAATTTAAAAATCTAACTAAAGAGAATTCAAGTTTCTGAATTCTCTTTACTTTAGAATAAAATCCATAAAGTCTATATAAACAATTTTTCAAAGAAAGGAGAACTTCGCATAATAATTATATATATTTTTTATTTATATATTATGCGAAACATAAATATGGAAAACACAGAATATTATGCAAAAGTTCACTCAATAGAATCATTTGGAACAGTTGATGGTCCAGGAATAAGATTCGTATTATTTTTACAAGGATGTCATTTAGAATGTAAATACTGCCATAACAGAGATACTTGGGATATAAACGGTGGAACATATTCATCACTTGATGACATATTTAAAAAAATCAAAAAATATAAAAACTATATAATGCCTAATGGCGGTGTCACCGTAACTGGTGGAGAACCATTATTACAAGTAAAATTTCTAATTGAACTTTTTAAGAAATTAAAGGAAGAAAATATTCATACATGTATTGATACATCTGGAATAGTTTCAATAAATGAAAATATAAAAGAAGTTCTAAAATATACAGATTTAGTCCTATTAGATATAAAACATATAGACCCTATAAAATGTAAAGAACTAGTTGGAAAATCAAATAAACTAGAATTAGAATTTGCAAAATATTTGAGCGATAATAACATCCCTATGTGGATTAGACAAGTTCTAATTCCTGGATATACTGATGACGAAAATGATTTGAAAAAACTTAAATCTTTTATAGATTCACTAAAAACTGTCGAAAAAGTTGAAGTTTTACCATATCATAAAATGGGAGAATATAAATGGAAATCTTTAGGACTTGAATACCCTTTAAAAAATGTTAGAGAACCAAATGAAAGTGAAATAGAAAAAGCTAAAAAGATATTGGTAATATAAAATTCAATTTGATAATTAAAATTAACATTCAGCCACAAAAAATTAAGGTAGAAAACATTTTACGTTTCTACCTTAAAATCATTAATACTATATAACTTATATCATATATAATTATAAGTTTATAAATTAACACATTAAGAATCTTACATTCCTAACAATTTTAATTCAACATTTTCCATTTTATATTTACCATCAACTAATTTGAATTCAACTAAAGTATCTTCCAAAGTATCTTTGTTTTGTCTCAAATCAGTTGTAAATAATAATTTAATTTGTGGAATCTCTAATCTATTCTTTACTATTTCTTTAAAAGTCTCTGCCATATGTCTCTCATCTTCACAATCTATAATTAATTGTGGCATTCCATCATAACCAGAGTCTCCTGGAACAAAATTAGCATAAAAATCTTGATATAATTTCATTTTATCAACTAATTTCTTTTGCCAATCAATCTCTCTTCTAACAACCTCAAAGATGAAACTAATTGATTTCTTATTTTTAGTTAATTTTACTCCACCACCACTTACTTTAAATACTTTTCCTGCAACTTTGGCAGTTAAAGATGGCTTAACTGTATAATTATCAAAAGCTTTTACTTTTCTCAAATAAGCCAAAATTATTTGATTTCCAGCCAATCTTTTCTTCATCATTGAAACAGGTTTTGTATTATCTGATTGTTGCCACTTACATTCTATCTCTCTTGAATTCAATAAAAATTTTCCCATTTTTTCTAGGCAATAAACTCTATAAATACCTTTACCTTCGTCAGATGTAAAATAATATCTTGTTAAAATTTTTGATTTTACTAAACTTTCTAACTTATTATTCAACTTATCTTGTGATTTTGGGTCAATACCCTTTAATAATAATAGTTGATAAATCTGTCTTGATGTTATAAATTCAAATTCATTTACTATATTTAATATTTCGAAATGAATATCTGTAATATGTCCTATATCAACCTTATGTACAATTTGATTCATAGAAACATATCCATCTTGACCATCAAACGTTTTTATTTCACCTTCTCTTATTGCAAAAGGTGATACTTCTGATTTAATTTGACTATCTTCTACCATTTTTCTTCCTCCCTTTAATATAGAAATATCTAATAATTAAAATAATAAACACTACTTATACAATAGATAATTTTACCTTCTTTTTGTCATAATCAATTTTCTTGATATAAACTTGTACATTTTCGCCATATTTTAAACCTTCTTGATACTCTGACATTCCAACTAGATTTGGAGTTAATTCTATAAAAATACCATTCTTATTTTTTTCCGTTTCTCTTATTATACCTCTCACTTTTTGCCCTTCTTTAAATTTGTTGGCATTTTCTTCCCAATTTCCGAAATTCTCCTTATATGATAAAGTTATCTTTGATTTTTGATAATCTATTCCCTTTACTACAACTTGTATTTTTTGCTCTAACTTTAATCTTTCAAAAGGAGTTTTTATTCGTGCTACAGATAAATCTTCGATATGAATAAGTCCTACTACTCCTCCTCCTATTTCCACAAAAGCTCCATAAGAAGTAATATTTTTTACAATCCCATTTATAACTTGTCCTATCTGTAAGTTTTGAATTGCAGATTTAAGTGCTTCCTGCTGAACATCTTTCCTAGATAGAATCGGAGAATTTTCATCTGTCAATTCCTTTACTTTAAACTGAACATATCTATGAACCTTCCCTGTACATAAATTCTTTTTAGGTAACCCATCTAAAAGATTTATTCCTTCTACTTCACTTCTAGGCATTATTCCTGTAACTCCATTTCCTAAAGAAACATGTAAATTATATTGATTATCACAACTCTGCACAAATCCTTGTAAAATTTTTCCTTGTACCATATCTTCTGTAAATTTATCTATTGTTACTTCACTTATTTCATCTTTCCAACCTTCTGGCAAAAAGTTAAATGTACACATCTTTTTCTCCTTTTTTCTTATGTTTATACTATTATATACACTTTATTGAAAAAATTCAATGATTTTTTCAATTTTTATTTTATTCTATTATTTACCAATTATTTCATTAACCTCTCTAAAAGTCAAATATCTCCATTTTCCAATAGGTAATCCCTCCAAATTCACATTACCTATTTTTGTTCTATGCAAAGCTAATACCTTTCTACCAACTGCCTCACACATCTTTCTAACCTGCCTATTCTTTCCTTCATGTATTTCTATTCTAACTCTAGAAATATCTTTTTCTTTATCTGTTTTCAAAATTTTCACTTTTGCAGGTCTAGTCATATAATCATCTATATATACACCATTCTGTAATTTATATATTTCTTCATCAGCTATAATTCCCTTTACTGTGACCACATAAGTTTTTGTAATCTCATGTTTAGGATGTGTTACTTTATATACAAAATCACCATCATTTGTCAAAATTAATGCACCTGATGTATACATATCAAGCCTTCCAACTGGTACAACTCTTTGTTTCACCTTAACTAAATCCATTACCGAATCTCTTCCAAATTGTTCTTTTAAAGTTGTTACATAACCTATAGGCTTATTAAGTAAAATATATACTTTCTCTTCTTCTAAATTTACCTCATTTCCTAAAAAACAAACCTTATCTTTTTTAGGATTTATTTTGATTCCTAATTGATTTACAACTTTTCCATTAACTGTAACTTTTCCATCTAATATATATTCCTCTGATTTTCTCCTTGAAGCAACTCCTGCTTCGCTTAAAAATTTTTGAAGCCTCATCATTTCATTTTCCGCTTCTTTTTCCATAAATTCCATTCCTTTCATCTACTCTATAGAACTATCCAATTCTTTTATCAAATTATCAAAATATTCTGGCAATGGAGCTTCTATAAACATTTCTTTTCCTGTAACTGGATGATGAAACTTTAAAGAAATCGCATGTAAACATTGTCCTTCTATCCCCCAGATATTTGAACCTTTTGAATAAACACTATCACCAATTATTGGATATCCAATTTGAGCTAAATGCACTCTTATTTGATGTGTTCTACCTGTTTCTATTTTTACTTCTAGTAAAGAACAATTATATTTCGAATACCTTTTTAAAACTTTAAAATGTGTTACAGCTTTTTTTCCTTTTTCTGAAACTGCCATTTTCTTTCTATCTGATGTACTTCTAGCAATTGGCATATCTATAGTAGCTTCATTTACCTTTACTATACCTCTTACCAATGCTATATATGTTTTTTCAACTTCATGATTTTTTATCTGTTCACTTAAATTAATATGTGCTTTGTCATTTTTAGCAATCACTATAACTCCAGAAGTATCTTTATCTAGTCTATGAACAATTCCAGGTCTAATTTCTCCACCTATACCTGACAAAGAATCTTTACAAATTGCCATAATCGCATTAACCAATGTTCCTTCCCAATTACCATTCGCAGGATGAACAACCATTCCTTTTGGTTTATTAACAACAATTATATTATTATCTTCATATAATATTGGAATTGGAATATTTTCAGGCTTAATTTCTATCTCTTTTGGCTCTTCTTTTTCTATAGATATTTCATCACCTAACTTTACTTTATATGATGGTTTAACACTTTTCCCATTCACTAAAAGCTTGTTTTCTTCTATTAATCTTTGAACATTCACTCTAGAAATATCCATTTTTTCAGCTACATATGTATCTATTCTTATTCCATCTTCTTCTACTTTTATAACCTCATTCATAATATCTCCCTTTACATTCCGAACAAAAAAGCGTGTCCCTATTGTTCGGTTATACAATCCTTTCATACACTACAAAATAATCATCACCGTAAATTTGATTATAATGAGAATCATTTGTTTTTCTAATAATCATGTTCATCTTTGAATTTTCATATGTTATTACATGTGTTATGCCATATTTCTCAAATATATCTTCATAAAATTTTCCTATACTTGAAACATCTAAAAAGTCTGAAAATATATCTTCATCTTCTCTTCCACTAAATTCTGGTGTATATAAATCTGCTCTTGAATCTATAAATACTGGTATTCCTCTAAATAACATGTAACTACCATAGTTATATTCATTATAGAATCTTGCATTTTCTAAATCTATTCCTGAATAATTTATAATAAAATCACATGCTTGCACAGGATAAGCTGCTTCATCTATATAAGTGTCATCAAATTTTGGTTCTGCAAAATATAAACTCATTCCTGATACTACAACAATTAATGCAATCATAACAACTGGCTTAACAAATGTTTTTGCCATATTTTTATAGTCTATATTATACTGTTTAAAACTATCTGTAATTATTCTCACTAATACAATTGAACCTATTATTGCAAACATTGTTGATTGTCTTTTTGAGCAAAACATTAAATATGTTAATCCTCCAATCATAAATAAATCACTTAAACGTATTTTAGCTTTTGTAAAAATTAAAAATGCTAAAAATGTAACTAAAGCACACATGATTGGAACTTCTTGAGCTATTGTCATTGGTAAATGCTCATTAATGTTTTGAGTGGTATTTCCTTGCACTGTTTTATACAAGTATGTATATGGTGCATCTCCTAAAGGTGTTATTAATCCCATTAGAGCACATATTATCATTATTATGATTAAAGCTTTTACATTATTATTTTTATTTATTATTATTTTATATGGCTTTACATCTTTTCTACTATTAATTAGCTTTTCTGTTCTTAATAATATATCAGATAATTTTTGCTCTACTTTTTGCTTTTTAGCTGATAAAACTTGAATTTTATTTTCATAATTTTCTGCGTTTTGATAATTTTCTACATCTTCATTATCTTGCACATTTTCAACATTTTTGCCATTTTTGATATTTTTTTCATTTGCAAGATTTTTTAACTTCAATATTTTATTGTCTAATCTTTTTATTTTTAATCTCTTAAAAAATATTGCTATTTTATGATATAATATAGTTTCTGATAAAACACTTATTACATATTCTGCTATATATGGTAAAAATACAACAAAGAAGAATGGCCATACTGCAATATGTAAGTTTGTAATTAAAAGTGAGATTAGAATTAATCCTATTCCATATCCTAGTTTCTTATTTTCTAAATATTTTTCTATAAAATAAACTTCCCATATAAACAAAATAAATGTAACTAATTGAGCTCTTGCGGTAATATATGATTTTAATAAATACATTACTCCTATTGCAACAAAAAAAGATACTACATTATTTTTAGTAAGTTTATAATCTACTAAATATATAGACACTCCTAATATACAAGATAATATCGCCGTAGTAATAAAGATTCCGTCAAAACTAAATAATGAATATATCCAATATGTAATTAAATCATACAGCCAATGAGGATATTCGTATGGTAAATTTTCATGCCAAGAGAAATGATCCATCATATCTATCCCATTATTTTGTATTAACTCCCCTATCTTTATCGTATAAAATGTATCATTCTGAAAAGTAACTGGTGTTAATGCAAGCGAAAAAATTGCAATTAAAATAATTGCTAATATTGTAAATTTGATTTGTGATGAAACCTTTTTATCTTCAACTCTTTTTATTGAATTAATCTTCATTATTCTTTCTTTCCCTTCTAAAATATTTAATTTGAAAATCTTTTTAATTATACCAGAAATTACCTGTAAAATCAATTATTTTTTCTATTTAAAAATATATGTTTTTTAGATTTTATTTCATATTTCTAGATTTAAAATTTTATGTTTTTAGCTTTAAAAGTATATGTTATAAAAAATTGGAAATAATTTTTAATAAGAGATAATATTTTTAGTGACAGACTCATATATATCAATAAAGAACTCTTTTTCAAACCATTTTTTTGGAAAAAACAAGAAAATTTTAAAAAATTCAACTTTTTATGTAGACAAAACCTAGAAAATATTGTATAATAGTAAATGTGGAGAAAAGAGAAATACACAATTGAAAAAAATTAAAATAGGGAGGAAAGAAAATTGGATACAAATTATCTAGAAAACAACTATTTAACATTAGTTGGAAAAGTTACAGGAGAAAAAAGATTTAGTCATGAAATTTATGGAGAAAGATTTTACATTTTTGATTTAAGCATACCACGTTTAAGCGGTAACGCTGACATTATACCAATAACAGTTTCAGAAAGATTAATACCAAATGAAATGTTACAAGATGGTAAAAAAATATTAGTAAAAGGACAATTCCGTTCTTACAACAGCTATGAAAATGAAAAAAACAAATTAATTTTAACTGTTTTTGCCAAAGATATAGCTGAATTACCTATTAATGAAGATGAAAATGAAATGACAAAAAAAGATACTATAACAAACGAAGTAGTACTAATCGGCTACATATGTAAAAAGCCTATATATCGTCAAACACCTTTTGGAAGAGAAATTGCAGATTTATTACTAGCCGTTAATAGAGCATACAACAAATCTGACTACATTCCTAGCATAGCTTGGGGTAGAAATGCTAGATTCTGCCAAAATCTTGAAGTAGGAACTAGAGTAAAAATAGTTGGAAGAGTTCAATCAAGAAATTATGAAAAGAAATTAGAAGATGGTACTGTTGAAACAAGAGTTGCTTATGAAGTTTCTATTGGAAGTTTAGAAGTAATTGAAGAAAAAGATAATTCTTCAGAAAATGATGAAGTAACTGAAAGTCAAGAAGCTGTATAATTTGAAATAGATACTATAAAAAATAAGATATTCATTAAGGAATATCTTATTTTTTATTTCTATTTAAATAGTTTAGACAGAAAACTTTGGAAAAAAACTCATGAAAAAATTTTTTGTCTAAACTTTTGACATTCAATAGATAAATTAAGTTATATTTTCTTCTACTTCTCAATTGATTTCTGTACACCATTAATATCAATATAATAATTACTTTGATATATCAACTCCGAAACTTTAACAATTGAAAGTCCTTTAGCTTTAATCTTCTGTATAATAGACTGTAAAGAATCCGCAGTATGTTCAGTACCATTATGCATTAATACTATATCTCCACTAGATATTTTTTCAATTCTATTCCACATCTCTTCTGCCGTTAAATTCTTATAATCTAATGTATCTAAACTCCATTGAATAGGAAAATATCCACTTTCATTTGCAGATTTTATTACAGTATTATTATATTCTCCATATGGTGTTCTATAAAGTGTTGGCTTAACTCCTGTTATTTTTTGTATCTCTTCCGAACTTTTCTCAAGTTCTTGAATGTTTTCTTCATATGTAAGCTTATTTACATGTGGATGTGTATCTGAATGAGTTCCTATTTCATGACCCGCTTCATATATTTTCTTAACATCATCTGGATACTTCCTTACCCAATCACCTACCATAAAAAATGTTACTTTTACATCTTCTTTTTTTAATACTTCTAAAATTTGATCTACATCATTATTATTCCAGTCGCAATTTCTTTTGTGATAGATTTTTGTCAAAATTAAAAGCAGATTTTATCTACTCTAAATTTACACTTTAAATTTATAATTAATTTTAATATTTTCTTTATCAGTTATTTCAATACTATCTATTAAATTTAAAATTATATTTCTATCTATATTTTCAAAACTTACAATTTCTTTTATGTATTTTATTAATTCTTTTTCTTTTGTATTTTCATAGTCTTGTAATTTTAGATTTAAATTTTCCGTTTTTTGTATTAACCCTTCTTGCTCTTTTTTATAACTTTCTGAATATGTAACAAATTCATTTGTATCTATTATTCCATTTACTCTATCTTCATAAGCAGTTTTTAGTATTTTGTTAATTTCATTAATCCTTTTTTTATTGTCTGTAATTCTTTTTTCTATCTTCTTTTTTTCTATATTTAT
>CALXJT010000029.1 GCA_944388695.1 uncultured Clostridia bacterium | reverse complement strand
TCTTCATCAGAAAGACTTGTATCATTATCCAATTCTGCTCCATCTTTTTCTGACCATAAGAATTCTAATCCTTCTGGAACATCTTCAGAAATTTCTGAAGCGTAACCATCTATTTCTCCTTCATTATATACTCTTATTGTATATTTAACTATATCACCATTTTTTACAGCAACTGGTTCTTTATTCATATTATAATCAGCTGTTGTTGAAGTTCCATTTGCTAAATCTGTTACATCTACACTTTCTAATCTCTCTTGTACTGTTTGACCATTAACATCTACAATTCTCTTTATTAATTTTAAATCAAATTGTTTTGGTCTATTTGGAACTGTAACTTTAATTATACCATCTTGAATTACTACTGTACTTCCATTTGCTTGAGTATCTTGTGTAAATTCTGCTTTTGTTGCAACATATTTTCCATCTTGAACTTCTTTTGTTACAAGAACTTTAAGCGTACCTATCATAGTAAAATAATTTTCTGGTGCTTCTATTTCCTCTATTGTAATTGTATCTGTTCCTGTTTGAGTAATTACAACATTTGGAATAGATATAATACCTTGTTCATTTGTTGTGTACTCATTTGATGTTCCATCTGCTAATGTTACTTTGAATTTTGCACCTTGTAATACTTTATTTGAATCAGATGAATCTACCTTTATTAATTGTAACTGATATTCACCTGTTATCTTCTCATTTGGTACTGTTACTGTGATTTTTGCTTCATCTTTATTCAAATCAACTGTTACACCTTGTTCTGTTCCACCTACTATTTCTGCTTTTGTTACTACATATTTTCCTGATTCTACCTCTTTTGTTATTTGTAATTCTAGTACATCTATAATCTTATTATAACCTGCTGGTGCTTCTAACTCTTCTATTTTTATTGTATCTGTTCCTACTTCTGTTATCTCGATTGATGGTATTAATATTTCTCCATTTTCATTTGTTGTACTTTCTTGTTCAGTACCATCTGGAAGTGTTATCTTAAACTTCGCTCCTTGTAATAATGCTTTATCACCATCTGATTTTATTAATTGAAGTTTATATCCTCCTGTCAACTTTTTATTTGGTACTGTAACTGTAATTAATGTTTTTGATGAATCTAATTCAACATTTACTCCTTCAACTTGACCATCTGTAATTTGTACATTTGTAACTACATAACTTCCTACATCTTGCCCTTTTGTTACTTCTAGTGTAATTGTATCAATTATCTTTTCATATCCTGCTGGTGCTTGTGTTTCTTCAATTGTAATTGTATCTGTTCCAGTTTCTGTTATATCAATTCTTGGAATTGATATTTCTCCACTTGCATTTGTTGTATACTCTGTAGATGAACCATCTGGAAGTGTTACCTTGAATTTTGCACCTTCCAATTTAGCACTTTCTTCATCTACTTTTACTAATTTTACAGCATATCCTCCTTCAAGCTTCTCATTTGGTATTGTTACTGTAATTAATGTTTTTGATGAATCAACTACAGCAGTTACTCCTTCTTGTTCTCCTGTAATTTGTGCATTTGTTATAACATATTTACTACCTTCTTGACCTTTTGTTAATACTAATGTCAATGTATCTATAACTTTATTATATCCTGATGGTGCTTCTATTTCTTCAATTGTAATTGTATCTGTTCCAGTAGCTGTTATATTTACTGCTGGAATTGATATTTCTCCGCTTCCATTTGTTATATACTCTGTAGATGAACCATCTGCTAATGTTACCTTAAATTTCGCTCCCTCTAATTTTGCACTTTCTCCATCTGTTTTTACTAATTTTATAATATAATTTCCTGTTATTTTCTCATCTGGAATTGTAACTTTAATTGTATTTGTTCCTTTATCAAGTGTAACTTTACTTCCACCTGCTGACCCTGGATCTACAATTGCTACATCTGTTGGCACATATCTTATTCCCTCTAAACTTTTTGTTATTCTTACTTGTATTTCACCAATTAACTTATTATATCCTTCTGGTGCTTGTGTTTCTTCAATTTTTATTGTGTCTGTTCCAGTTTCTGTTATATCTATTGATGGAATTGAAATCATTCCTTGTGAATCTGTTGTATATTCTTTAGATGAACCATCTGCTAATGTTACTTTAAATTTTGCTCCTTCTAATTTTGTATTCTCGTTTTTTGAATCAACTTTAATTAATTGTATATTATATTCTCCTTCTGGTTCTTCTCTATCTATTGTTATAACTGGTTGTGTTTCTTCCACACTTGAATTTGCATATAATGTTATTTTTGTTAATGACTCTGCTGTTCCAGCTTTATATTCTTGTCCTCTTTTTATTGCCTCTTCAATCAAATGATTATATATTGCTATTGCTTGATTTTCTCTTTGCTCTCCTTCTTGTACTTGGTCTGGATTTTGATAATCTCTCAAACTACGATATGTATATCCAGAATCTTTTATTTTAAATGTGAACCATGTTGCATTATCTCCTGTTTTTCCATATTGATTATATATTTTATCAAATAATACATCATCATAATTTGTAAAATACCAAAGAGCTGCTTGTTGAATTGCTTCCAAGTCTGAATCTTTTATTTCTACTGGATATTCTTCTTGTAATACACCTGCATCTTGAATTAACTTATCTTTCTCCTCCTCGCTTGAAACACCTGGTATATACATTAAATCAGCAAGTCCAAGTATATTATAATATGCGTCATTATCCATAGTTACAAGACTTGTTAAATATTTATTATTAGCTTGTAATATTTCATCTCTATCCTTTTTTAGGTCGTATGAAACATCATATATAGCTTTATCGCCTGTATCTCTAAATCCAACTCCTGCCTTTACACAATAATAATTCTTTGTATTATCATATTGTGTATCAGCCATACTATTATATTCTACTATATCCCAAATTTTAGCACCTACGATTGAATCTGTTGTAGAACCATTATTATCTGGATTTCCGATACCATATGCCATATTAACTGGTTCTGAATTTGTTCTATACTCCTGTATTCCTAAAACTAATGGTTTCTGTAATGTTACTGCCTTTACTTTTGTTGGAATTAATAAAGAAAACATTAACATTAAAAAAACTGTACTCATTAAAACATTTAAAACTCTTTTGATACAATGTTTCATTCTTCCATCTCCCATCTTAAAAATTGTCTAATACATCTTTGTATTAATATTATATTTTTAAATTTTAATATTATATATTTTTTTAATATTATATTAATTACAATATCTATTTTAAAACATTCTAGAAAAATAATCAACCATACATTTTTAATAATAATTTAAATTTTAAAAAAGTCCTCAATACATACTTACGGACACAAATAAAAAGAAATACAAACTAAAAATATTACATATTTTACATTTATATTTCTTTTTTATTTCTTTTGTTTCTCTTTTATTTTTCTTTTATTTTTCTTTTATTTTCCTTTTATTTTCCTTTTATTTTCCTTTTATTTTCCTTTTATATTTAAAATTTATTTTTTAATGAAATAAATCTAATCTCCTATATTTCACTTAAAAATAGCTATTTATCACATACTTATATATTTCTATAACTTCTATAATTTTTATCTCATAGCCAATTACATTTAACTATATTAATTTAATATTACTTTATAATCAAAAATCATCTCTTGTCTCTCACTCAAATTGCTTACGGAAACTAGTCTTCCTGCTCTTCATTAGCTAATTTCATAGCCAATTTATAATCCACATAATCTTCCACTAATATCTTCACAACGGCAATAATCGGAACAGCTATAAACATACCAAAAACTCCAAAAAAAGCTCCTCCAACTGTTACAGAAAAAATTACAAGTAATGGACTAATTTTTAAAGACTTACCTACAATTTTAGGATTAATAATATTAGCATCAATTTGTTGTAAAATAATAACAACAATTACCATCCAAATAACCTGTGATAGTCCTCCTGTTATCCACACTATAATTGCCGAGATAACTGTAGCAATAATTGCACCAAAATACGGTATCATATTAAATAATCCTATAAAGAATCCTAAAACTGGTGCATATTCTACTCCCATAATAAATAATGCAATCGTTACTAAAGAACCTACGATAATCGCATCTAAAAACTGGCTTGTAATAAACCTAAAGAATATTTCATTAGAACTATGAAAATACTTCTCTATTATGTAATAAGTCTTTTCAGGAAATACTGCGTATACAAATTTTCTTAAAAAGTTTAATATTTGACTTCTCTCTACTAATATATAAATAGAAACAACAACTGCAATAAATACATCAACAATACTAAACACTGCACTAATTGCACTACTTACATAACCTAAAATCTTATCTAATTGAAAATATTGTTTTATATCAAAGTTCTTTAATGCTTCTAGCATTTGATCCATTGCGCCACTTTTAATAAAAGAATCTTCTGGCAAATCATTTATTCTCTGCACTGTTTGTTCAAAATATGTTGGTATATTTATAATTAAATCTTTAACTCCCTGTAAAATAATTGGAAAAATAAACATTATTAAAACAACAAGAAGTAAAAGAGTAATTATATACACAATCGCAACACTTAAAATCCTCGACTTTGCTCTAACAAATCTAAACTTCGAATTATTTAGATGTTTTTCGATCTTTCTACATGGCAAGTATAATAAATATGCAATAAATATACCTACCAAAAATGGTGTAATAACTCCAAAAAAAGTGCCAATTGCGTTTAACACATCAGTAAAATTGTCAAATGCCTTATATACTATAATAACCGCTACAGAAAATAAAAACCAATATACCCATTTTTTCCAATGACTTTTAATTTCATTCATATTAATTCAACTCCTTTTCAGATATCAATTTCCAATCCAATAGGACAATGGTCACTTCCCAAAATTTCTGTATAAATATTAGCATCTTTTATTTTATTTTTTACTGAATCTGAAACTATAAAATAATCTATTCTCCAACCAATATTTTTATCCCTAGATTGCCTCATATATGACCACCAACTATATACACCTTCTTTATCTGGATATAAATATCTATATGTATCTATAAATCCTTCGTCCAACAATGCTGTCATTTTATTTCTCTCTTCATCTGTAAAACCTGCATTATGATGATTTGTAGCTGGATTTTTTAAATCTATCTCCTTATGTGCAACATTTAAATCTCCACACATAATAACTGGCTTATTTGAATCTAACCTTTTTAAATATTTCCTTATTTCATCTTCCCAAATCTGTCTATAATCTAATCTTTCAAGTTCTCTTTTAGAATTAGGTGTATATATAGTTACAACATAAAAATTCTCAAATTCTAAAGTAATAACTCTTCCCTCTTTATCATGCTCTTCTATACCAATTCCATAACTAACATTTATTGGTTCAATTTTAGAAAAAATAGCTGTCCCAGAATATCCTTTCTTTTCTGCACTATTCCAATAAGATTTATATCCTTCAAAATTTATATCAACTTGTCCAGGCTGACATTTTGTTTCTTGTATACAAAATATATCTGCATCAATACTCTTAAAAAAATCTTCGAATCCTTTTTGCATACATGCCCTTATTCCATTAACATTCCATGAAACTAGCTTCATCTATATTCCTCCCTTTCGTTTTTCTTCTAATAATAAAAATTGTATTACATCTAATATCTCTATCTTTTTATATAATTTCATCTAAAATTAATTTTTGATATTTAGTTATATACATTTATTAATTAGTAAATATCTTAAATCCTTGATAATTAAATCTATAAGATTTTACATCATTAAGTTTACAATATTTTCTCACAAAATTCAAGAACTCCAGCCCAAAAAAAGAATAATACTCATATTTTAAGTATTTTTGTATAAGATCTTATTAATTTAGTATAACATATTATAATCAAATATAAAATTAATTGGGGTAGAAAATTATTAACTTTTCTACCCCAATATTACTAATATTCAATTTAATATTTTTCTAGTAGCTAACTAATTAACTACGCTAACTGGTAAATATTTAACTCCCCAAGCTAAAGCTTCTGAATGTGAGTTAACAAAGATATCAATCTTATTACCTTTTATAGCTCCGCCTCTATCTTCAACTGTATATATGTGTCCATTAATATTTAATTTTGTTCCAATAGGATATTTACTAGATGCTGCTACTGTTCTACCAGCTGTTGCTTTTGTTCCTGCTGCTGTAATTCCATTTGATTTACCACAACATTTTACACAAGAACAATATGCAGTAATCTTAAATATTTGCCCATCAGTTTGTGGTGTAGTACTTGGTGTACCACTTGTTCTACTTGCTGTAGAACTTCTTGAAGTTACTTTTTTATTTACTTGTACTATCTTATTAACAGGTTCTTGGATAACTGTTTCAGATAATACAGTTCTTTCAATCTCTACATCATTTTGATATTTTATTTTATATGTTACCTCTTTTATACCTTCTTTACCTTCTTGCAAAACTTTATTTGTTGTATTTGTTGATGTACCTGCTGTATTTTTAGTTACTGTTTCAAATGGTATTGAAACTTGTTCTGTAACTATTTTTTCAGTTATTGGCGCATAATTTGCTAACAAATCATTTAAGGTTGTTTGAACACCTTCTTCTGAAACTTTTGCAATTTGCACTTCATTATATGATTTATCTGTAATCTTAATCTCTTGCCCAGCTTCTACTTCCTCGTCTAAACCAGGAATTGTCTTTTGATTTTCTTCTAGTACAATATTATTTTCTGCTAAAATATCAGATACTTTTGTTTTTGATGTTAATGTTGTTAATTCATATCCATTTTGTAAAACGATTGTTACATCATTTAAATCAACATTAGTTGCTAATACTGTAATACCTGATAGTAAAATTAAAATAATACTAACACATATAATCTTTATTATCGAAAATGAAGCTTTTTCTTCTCTTTTCATATAAATTTCTTACCTCCTTTGGTAACACCTCTTCATTATACACTATTTTTTCTTATTTGTCAAATTTTGCTGCAAAATCGACCTCAAACTCAAGTATCCCTAAACTATTAGCTCTCATAATTTTTATAAATTTTTTCAAGTTTTATCTCCTATTCACCTATTTTAGGCATTTATAAAAAATTGAATTTTTTTTAATTTTTTATTTTAATAATTTCTTTTTATACTGTTTCATTTTAATATTTTTTATTTTAATAATTTCTTTTTTATACTATTTTATTTTAATATTTTTTATCTTAATATTTTCTATTCTAGTAATTTTTTTATTCTAGTATTTCTATTTAAATAGTTTTAAGCCTGTCTAATATTTTTTACAATACTAAACAAATTCACTATTATAATATATGCAAAAAAATTCAAATTATTACTAAAATTTAATCAGCATCCAAAAATAACAAAATAATCAAACTTTAAAATCACTATCAAATTTCATCAAAATTTCACATATTTTTCACTAAAATATTGTATAAAAATAATTAATATGTTATTATAAAAACGTATATAATAGATATAAAAGGAGGATTTTACTATGTGGATTATTATAGCTATTATAGTAGTTATTATAGTCGCAGTAATCATTATGTACAACAGTCTTGTTTCAGCAAGAATAAAAGTAGACAACGCATGGAGTCAAATTGATGTTCAACTACAAAGAAGATTTGACTTAATTCCAAACTTTGTTGAAACAGTAAAAGGTTACATGGCACATGAATCAGAAACATTTGAAAAAATAGCAAGTTTAAGAACATCTTGGGCAAACGCAAATAGCGTTTCTGAAAAAGCTAATCTAGATGGAGAATTATCAAACACTCTAAAAACAATAATGGCTGTTTCTGAAAGTTACCCTGATTTAAAAGCTAACCAAAACTTTTCAGAATTATCTGAAGAATTAAGAAATACAGAAAATAAAATTTCTTTTTCTAGACAATTCTATAATGATACTGTAACAATGTATAACGAAAAATTACAAGTTTTTCCATCAAACATAATCGCTTCAGCTTTTCACTTCACACCTAGAGATTTATTCGAAACAGAATCTAGTGAAGCAAGAAAAAATGTAAAAGTAGACTTTAGCCAAAAAGCTGAATAATTACTATTTTTATTTTATAGGATTAAGGTTTAATATAAAACTTTAATCCTATATGTATATTTTTACACTTATTTATAAAAAAGGAAGGAATAATTTATGTTTCAAAATATTAAAAAAAATAAAATAGAGTCAGGTTTTATTATATCAATATTTATTTTATTAATTACACTTATTGTATATTATATATGTAACGCTTTAGAACTTGGCGAATTTTCTATAATAATCGCTTTAATTTTTTCTATAGGAACAGCATGGGGTTCATATTATTACAGTGATAAAATAGTACTTGCATCTTGCAGAGCAAGACCTGCAACAAAAGAAGAAGATCAAAAATTAGTTAATATATTAGATGCATTAATGATAACAGCAGATTTACCTAAAAAACCTGATTTATATGTTGTAGAAGATTCTCAACCAAATGCTTTTGCAACTGGAAGAAATCCACAACATGCAGTTGTTTGTGTAACAACAGGATTACTTGAAAAATTAGACTATTATGAATTAGAAGGTGTTCTTGCTCATGAAGTAAGCCATATAAAAAATTACGACATATTATTAAGTGCAGTAGTATCAGTATTTGTAGGTTTTATTGTAATACTTTCAGATATCTTTTCTAGAGCTCTATTTTGGGGCGGAACAAGAGATAACGACAGTGATAGCAAAGGTAATGCTATATTAATGTTAATTGGACTTATCTTTTTAATATTATCACCAATCTTTGGAACTTTAATGCAACTTGCTCTTTCAAGAAAGCGTGAATTTTTAGCAGATGCCACAGCAGTTGAATTAACAAGAAATCCAGATGGACTTATATCTGCATTAGAAAAACTAGAAAATGATCCAAATGAATTACAAACTGCAAATTCTGCAACAGCAAATATGTATATTGTAAATCCTTTTAAAAAACAAGGAGATAAAGGTAAAAAGAAAAAATCAAATATATGGTCAACACACCCAAGTACAGAAGCTAGAATTGAAGCTTTAAGAAATATACGTTAATAATATGTTACCATATAATAACTATTTAAGATTTAAAAATTTTTTTATAAGAAGATTATCTTATTTATTTCATAACCAGAAAAAGATAACTAAAATAAACCCAAATTATTAGAATCTATAGCCTAATAATTTGGGTTTATTAATTACACTCTATACTTTTCTATACTTTCTATAATTATAATAGCATACCGCACTTATAATAATTAATACAACAATTGCCATTCCAATAATTCCACTTATTCCTGTATATGGCAAAGAACCATTATATTTTGGATCAGAACCCTTTATAGCACTAGAATTTTGGTCATTTTCTCCATTTCCTCCAGTTGTTCCTGATTGATCATTTCCATCGCTTGGTTGTTCTCCACCATTTCCTGGATTATCTCCTTCTCCTGGTTGCTCTCCTTCTCCGCCACCTGGATTTTCTCCTTTTCCTGGTTCTTCTCCTTCTCCACCACCTGGATTTTCTCCTGGGTCTTGTTCTTCAACCACATTTATAGTCACACTTGTTCCTGTTCCATCAATTGTTTCTGCAATGCTTGTTCCTTTAATTTCACCAATACTAACTGTTGTATTACCATAACTTGCATTATCATTTACTTTAAAAGTTACTACAGCTGTTTCTACTCTTTCTTTTACAACTTCTGCATCCAATGTATTTGCAACTATAGCTCCTTCATTTTGTGTTGCTTCCCAACCACTACTTGCAGATATTTTTTCTATACTTAATACATTCTCATCATAATCAAGTTTTGCTGTATATCCAGCAATTCCTTGTTCCCCACTTACAACTTGTATCTCATCTAAAAAGATTTTTACTTCAAAAGTACCTCCTGGTGTAATCTCATTTGTAACTGGTTCCAAACTTAATTTAAAACTATCTGATGAACTCGCTTTAGATAGTGTAGAAAATAATATCATTACAAATACAATAATAAAAATTCTTTTCAAACTTTTCATCTGTTTTGCCTCCCAATTTTTCTCTTTTGATACATCTAGTATTACACAATTTTTTTATTTCTTCAAGACTTTTATCAAATTCTTTTATTTTTTTCTAAATTAATAATACAATTCGCTTAAAATATTAACTTATATTCTATAATAAAAAATTGAAAATATCTTAAAATATAATTCATATATCAAAAATAGAAAATATATCTAAACTATAACTCATATACCAAAAATAGATTTTACATTTTCATAAGTTATTTTTGCTACTTCTTCTAATGATATACCCTTTACATCTGCTATTTTAGATGCTATATACTTAACATTTCTAGGGTCATTCCTCGTGCCTCGTACTGGCTCTGGTGCCAAATATGGACTATCAGTTTCTATTAACATTCGATTATTTGGAACCATCTCGATTATTTCATTTGCATTTCTAGAATTCTTAAAAGTTACTGGACCTGCAAAAGAAATGTAAAATCCAAGTTTTAAAGCTTCTTTAACTAATTCTCTATTTAAAGGACAACAATGAAAAACTCCTTTTTTATTTACTTTATTTTCTTTTAAAATTTGAATTGTATCCATAACAGCATCTCTAGTATGTATCACTATTGGTAAATCGAGTTTGTTTGCCATATTAATCTGGGCAATAAATGCCTTTTTTTGCAAATCTCTCATCTTGTCATCTTTTTCCCAATAATAATCTAACCCAATTTCTCCTATTGCCACAATAATTTTTTTATCAGTAATTTCTTCACGCGTTTTAAGAATCAAATTCTCTGTCTTCTCTAATGTTTTCCACAATTCTTCTTCAGATTGTGGAATATCATTAGGAGAAATCCCAACTGTAGAATAAATAAAATCATAATTTTTAGCATACTTAACTGCCTTTAAAGAACCTTCTAAACTATATCCTGCAGAAACAAAAGCTCCAACATCTGACTCTTTAATCTGCTTTATAATTTCTTCTCTATCATCATTAAATCTCTCATCATCAATATGTGCATGACTATCAAAAAGCTTCATTATTATTCCTCCAACTATATTTCATACTTAAGACTTTTAATATATTTTCTATAATACATGTAACATCTTATTCATTCAACTATCCACATTAGAATGTTTTATATTCTTTTCCAGCAAAAATTTTATTACAGTATTCATTCAACCATATTCATATTATAAATTTCTGGAAAGGTGGACACAAACTATATGCACAGGTATTCATTTAACTATATTCATGCTATAATCAACATAAATTTATTTTCTCATAACAAATTTCATTTTACAATAAAAATTAAGTTTCATTCATGAAATCCCTTCTAAAGAGAGATTAAGGATTATCCTTAATCTCTAACTACTGTAGCATAAGCAATTGCATAATCTTTACAATGTGAAAGACTTACATCAACACTTTCTATATTTTTCATATCAATTCCATACAAATTAACAATAGGTCTCCCCTGTTTTCCATTTAATATTTCTATATCTTTCCAACAAACAGAATATTTATCATCTAGTTGTATTGATATAGCTTTAAATATAGCTTCTTTTGCAGCAAATCTTGCTGCATAACTTTGATATTTCTGGACTTTTTTTGATTCACAATATTCTATTTCTTTTTCCGTATATACTCTATTTAAAAACACTTCTCCTGCACTTTCTATGCTCTCTTTTATTCTTGAAATTTCTATTATATCTGTACCACAATTTACCTTCATAATATATCTCCTTTTAAATTCAAATTCTAAAATCTTTAATTAACTATAATTTTTAGATTACTTATAAATTTTAGATATATTTATCTCTATCTTTAATACCTAATTTACCCATATAATTTATGAATCTTAATTGTAAAGTTAATTTATAATACTAATCAATATTTAGCTTATAATTTTTAATTCATTCTAAATCTAAAACATAGCAAAATAATTAAGTATATTAAATATCAATAATACTATTAAAATCACAGAAAATACCATTAACATCTTCGTATTACTTTCTACATGATATTCCTTATATAAAATATCATATTGATTCTTAATTTTTTGATATACTTTATTTATTTGTAAGATTTTACTTATATTATAATTTAAAACAGAACCAACTTCATCCTCTGTAATTTCTTGTATCCATAAATTTTTAGTAAAATCCACAAATTTTTTTCTTGCATTTTTTGCTTTAGAAATATTTTGAAAATCATATTCTAATTTTTTTAAGTATAATTTTTTATATAAATTCAAAATATATGTATAAAGATAAACTGTTTCAAAATCATTAGGCAAGACTGTATAATTATTCATACTAGCATCTGATGTAAATAATACAACACCCTGTTTTGATATTCCGAATTTTGCATATTTCCACTTTGTAAAACTAATAGGTTCTTTTTCCTCATATTCTACTGAATTATCTGCTGGTAAGAAATTTGTAAATTTAACAAATTGATATGAAATTTTTTCAAAATCATTCTGTGCATCCCAATTTTGACTGTCTATACACACATATGAATAAGTCAAAAATCTATCCATATCTATATCAAGTTTCATTGCTTCAACAGGTGAACCTGTAAACTCTTCTATAAAATTATTCAAATTAGAAATATCATCAAAAGAATCTGTTTGTAAATGTATTTTATCATAACTATTAAGTCTCTTTCCTTTTTGTTTAATATCTCTAAATTTATAATTGAAATTAAGCAAATCAGAAAAATTATCACTATCTTCTATATTTGTTTTCATACATAAAAAACAAATTCCTGAATTAAAACAAATAATTTGAAGTTTTTGAATTTTAAAGAAAATTCCACCTTCATCAGTTTTCCCTTGCACATCTCTTTTTAAATCATATTCAAAAATTGTACAAGGATATTTTGCCAAAATTGCACTTACTGTGTCTTTTGGCAAATCCTTTAATTTATCTAGTTTATCCTTTGTAAAACTAAAACTAGAAAATAAAAATTGACTCATTTTTGGTAAAAAGTATTGATATAATGTAATATCCTTTTGTTTTTCAAATATACGCAAACTAAACCTTGGATTTCTTATTAAACTTAATAAATATTTTTGATACTTATTTTCTTTTACCACAAAAGGATAAATAAAATACGTATAATGATATTTCATCTTTAGTTCCATTAAAAATTACCACCTTTTTTATTCCATATCTTCTTGGTTATAATATTCCATATTAATATCTTTTCCCATATGCCATTTTCCTATAAAGTCTATCATTAAATATTCATTCAAATTATAAACTGGTTCTTGTACTACATTTCCTCTACTATCTATGCTTCCCCATTTTCCATCTTTATTTACAGCTGCATATCCATAATCATTTTGCTCTGTAGCATCATCATATATATAATCTACAACAACTTTTCCATCTTTATCAACAAATCCGTATTTACCATCTTTCTTGCTTACAAATAAATTATGTGATGTCATAACATCTACATTTGATTTTTCTTCAAATCTAAAATTATAATAACGAATGTCTTCTCCTACAGCTATCTTCATATATCCATTATCATTATCACAATCTAATAACATACCTGTAATCTTTGCTTCAAAATTATTATTATAAATTGTAGTGTTAAAATCTTCTGTATCTGCAAAATATATGTCTGCTCTATCATTATAGCTTATATTTGAATATTGGAAAGGTATTTTCTCTGTTCTTTGCATATCTATAACTCCATATGTTTGTCCACTTCTTGCAATTAGTACTCCTGTTTTTGCTTCTTTTAATTCGTCATACTCTGCTGGTATTGTAACAGCTCCATCCATATTCATAACACCATATTTACCACCTAAAGTAAATATAACACCATTTTCTTGATTTTTTAAAACTTCTACAATATCATCAAAACCTGTTACTAATCTATCTGTACCATCTTTATAAACCAATTTTCTAGTTCCATCTTGAACAACTACATAATAGTCATTTGCATGAACTTTACTTATAGAATCATATTTATTTTCTAAAACAACATTTGCAGAATAATCAACTATACCATATTTTCCATTTTCATCTCTTACTATATATCCTGCCTTATTATCTTCACCCAAATTAACAATTTCAGTATATTTTGATTCTAAAATTTTATTACCATCAGAATCCACTATTCCATATAAATTTCCAGATTGAACTCTATAAGCATTCTCTATACCTTGAACAGCTTCTATAGAATCATATTGTGGTTCAAAAATAACTTTACCATCTAAATTAATAATTCCATATTTTCCGCCCTTTTCTACTTTTAAAACATTACTTTCATACCATAATTGATTACTACTATCCTTGTTTGAAATTGCCTCTATATTATCATAATCAGTAAAAATTTCCTCATTCTTACTATTCAAAGCCTTTGTGCTATATTCTCCACTATCATAATTAACATCAAAAGTACATAAAAATACATCTTTCTTATGATTTGGAATAACAATCATCTCTTGATATCCAGGTGTAACAACTTCATTACCATTAGAATCTATTACTCCCCATTTATTATCTTTAAAAGATGCAAAATAGCTTAAACTACTTATATTAGTTCTATCACTTTCCTTTGAAAAAATTCCTTTTATAATAAAAATAAACATTATTAAAATTATAACAGCTAGAATAACTGCAAAAACCTTTTTCATATTCAATTTTGGTTCTGTATCATATCTTCTTCCTCTTGATCTACTCCCACTCATAAATTGTCCTCCTATTCGATAATACTATATCACATTATCACTATAAAATCAACCAAAATTTTTAATGCGAACATTGGGGACACTCCATTTTGTTCGGATATAAGAATTTTTTAAATTTCTTCTATCCGAACAAAATGGAGTGTCCCCAATGTTCGCCCTCATGCTCGCTCATCTATTTAAAAATCTACATACAATCACGCTCATATCATCTTTTGCAACACCATAATTATTATCAATTGCTTCATTCAAAACCAAATCAGCAATTTTTTTAGTATTAAATGTCTCTATATCTTCCAACAAATATCTAATCCATAATTCTTTATTTCTATATTCTATATTAGAATCCAAAATTCCATCAGAACATAAAAGTAATATATCTCCATCTTCAATATCTTTATCCATCATCTGTAATTTAGCATTTGGCAAAATTCCAGAAGGTAAAGAATTAGCTTTTAATATTTGAACTTTCTTTTTATTCTTAATATAGCTAGGACATGCGCCACTCTTTATAAATTCAATATTTCCTAAATACAAATCCACTATAGCAATATCTAGTGTTGCAAATCCTTCTTCTTTTTGATTTAACAAAGTAGTATTTATTAATTCCAAAGAAGTTTCTTTTTCAAATCCTGATAAAAGTAAATTTTCTAACATCTTTAATGCCTGTTCACTACTCTTTTTAGCTTCTTTTCCTGAACCCATTCCATCACTTAATGCGATTAAATATTTACCATCTTTTAATCTTATACTTAAAACACTATCTCCTGAAACTTCACTTTTTGATTTTGTTGTTTCTGCCATTCCAATTGCCATTGCATATTTATCATCTGATAGGAAATTAATATGATTTCCTACACTTTTTTCATCATTTACAACTATTTTTTCTTTTAAAACTTCTGATAAAATCTTTTCCATTGTAGAAATATCATCTAAATTTCTATCTTTAACATATATTTCTATAAAAAATCTACCTTTTTTATAAATTACTATTTCTTGTACTTCTATTTCTTTTTGTTTTAACAATTCAATAATTTGAATTCTCTCATCTTCATATTCTTCTTCATTTGAATAATCTTCTTCAATATCTTGAGCTAAGTTGGAAATTGCTTTAGAAACACCTTTTAATTGACTCTCCATATTCTTTTTATTTTCTTCTAGTTTTTTCATCCATACAAAATTTGATTTACTTATTTTATATGACATATTTAAAACTCTTACCATTTGAGATATATTATCTTCTAAATATTGACTTATCTGCTTATCCTCAAAACCAACTATATAACTATTACAATTTGCAAATACTTGTAATAAATCTTTACGAGTAATTTCTTGTTTATCTACTAATATATCAAATAATTGATTTACAATATCTCCTTCAACTTTAGAAATATCATCATATAACATATTATCTTCATAACCTTGAAGATTGTCTAATAATTCTGAATCAAAAATTTCTTTATTTCTATCTCTTTGATTTAAGTTTGATTCCTCTTCTTCAACCTGGTAATTTTGTGCTATTTTATCAATTGTATCTGAAACATTATTTAACTTATTAGCTGTTTCTTTACTTTTATTTAATGCACGAGTTGGAAATACAGGTAAAAACTTTTTATTCCCCACAAATTCTTCAATATCCAAACTAATAGATTTTGGTACTGCTAAAAGTCCTATTGAAGCAATTAAGATTTCTTTAAAATGAATTAATTCAACTGTATATCCATTAGAAACATATGCCAAAACAACATTACCTAAACAAAATCCAATAATCACTCCGATTTTTCCAAATTTATTAAATACACCTGCAATCATACCAGAAATAGCATATGCTGCAACAGTCATTGGGTCTGAAGCTGTAATAACACCCAAAGTAACACCAATCGTAACACCTGCTGTTGTTCCAACTAATACTCCATTTTTCCACCCTAATACTAAAACTATAAAAATACTTAAAATATTGCGGATAGAAAATCCTAAAATTTGTAATTCTCCAAAACAACAAATTGATATTGCAAGTAATAAACTTGCACCTAAAACTTCTTCAATAGAAAATGCTTTCTTTTCTTGAAAATCTTGTACTACACCCATAGAATTAACAAATATTTTATAAAAAACAACTGCTATCATTGCAAAAGATATACTATATAAAATATCATAAACTGTAAATCCTGATATGCCTAATTTTGCAATTTGAATTATTAATACTGATATAAAAACATTTTTAGCAAGTCTCACCTTTTCATTTTTTTCATCATCATTATATCTTGGTTTTAATACAAAAATAGAAAATACCAATACTAATGACATTAATAAATACATAAGTGCCGTATCTACTCCAAAACAAATAACTGTCCCTATAAGAGTCATTAATAAAACACCTAAAATTGGTATTGAATTCCCTATACTTGCAGCCAAAAAACTCATACCAAATGGTGCAAATTGTTCTCCTATTCCTACCATAGAAATCATTAATGATACAATATAAATAAGTAAGTATCTTAAAGAAAATACATTTGATAGTAAATTAATTTTTTTATTATCTCTTTTATTATCCTGATTAATATATTTTTCATCATTTATTACATTTTCATTTATATTTTGAAACATCCTTACCACCTCTTAAACTTTTTTAATTTATCACAATTTTACTACTTGTCCTTTGTATTTTTTGTCTTTTTTGGGTATCAAAATTAAAAAAGTTTTTTACATTTTGTGATACAAAAATTTTTTTATTTGGTATTTTTACCAATTTACGAGTTCTATTTTATTATAAATTGGCTCAAATTGCAATATATTGTTTGAATGTTCTCTAATTTTTCTAAAGAAAAAATCCAGTTCATAACGAACCAGACTTTTTCTTCAAAACTTCTCTTTTAAGATGTTTTTTATCATATTAAGAAATTTTTAATTTTAAAATATAATTAATATTCTAATTATAACTATAAAAATTTGTACACCTACCTGAAGAATCAAATTGATATGTAGCTGCATTAATTGTTCTCTTTGGATCACCATCGAAACTATAATCTTTTCGTGTAATATACATAGATTGATTATGTAAGAATCCACCCCAATCTCTAGCATAATACCACGCTCCATTATAGTTAACCCATTCATCACTTGCCATAAATCCATTTTTATGGAAAGCATATGTATCACTACCTATTCTCAAATATCTATTATTATAGTAGAAATCATGGTATCCCCAACCATTTCCTAGAGAACCTTTAGAATATGCCCAACTATAACCTCCACCTGGATGATAAAGCCTCATCCATCCTTTATATTTATTTACAAAATCTTGACTTTCTATTTTTTCATTAACATATTCTTGACCATAAGCTACAACAGATCCATAACTTCTTACTCTATAATCATGACCATTTATTGTTGTAGTGAAGTTATTCATATAGTTTGGATCGCTTTCACTAGCACTTGCATAATGACGACGCGTATATGTACCATCTTTGTTTAACCAATATAAATGTCCTGATGTTAATATCCATGTATTTTTCAAGTATTCTCCATTTTTATCAAGATAGAAATCATTTCCTGTAACATATGTTCCAGGTGTTACTGAATTCATTAATCCTCTATCTTGCCATCCATAGAATGTATATGGTCCGAATATTTTTGTTCCAGATGGTATACCTGCATTATTTGTGACATTTACTTCAATCCAATATTTATCTGCATGGTCTTTTCCAACATTATATGAAATTGGAAGTGTAGACGTATATTCTGTTGTCTCATATCTAAATCCATAATAATCTGCTCGTATTTTAAACCAAATTGATCTAATTCCACTTTCACTATCTGAAGCCCTAATAGTCTCTCTAAGGTATGTATCTGCGTGATGTTGTTCTCCATTTACAAGATAGCTATCAGCACATTGAAGTAACGATCCTTCATCAACCTTTACAGTTGGCGGAGTAGCATCTACCCACTGTGCATAAAGTGTTACTGTACCACCATTTTGATCTGGCGGATAATTTTGACCTGGTGAATAAGATGTACCTGATCCATCTGCTCTAGTATTCCAATTTACGAAATTATAATTACTTCTTGTAGGTTTTTGATTACTTATATTTAAAACATAACCAAATGTTTTCGTTTGATTTCCTGGAGCACCATAACCACCATTTGCATTATATGTTATCGTATGTTGCCAAGGTCTAAATTCAGCATGTATTTCTCTATCTCCTGTTACAATAAATCCATCAGCTGAAGTATTCCACCAGCCAGAGAAATTATGTCCATATGGTTGGCTTAAACCGTTCAAACTTGGTACATATTTAGAGCTATATCGAACAGAATCTCTCTTTTCACTTACCCATGTCCATGTACCATCTAATTTATAGGTTAAAACTTGTGTAACAATAGTATAGTATTTACCATAATAATTATAATTTACCCTACCATTAAATGCTTTAACCGTAAATGTACTACTTGATAATGGGTGTTCCCATTGTGCATCAGACCTACAAACATTTCCCGAATAGAATAATGTATTTTTATCATATCCTGTAGGTGCTGATAAAGCATTAGGATCAAGTGTTAATGTTCTTCCATAATAATAAGATGTAGTTCTTATTAATTTATAATCCCAATTACCTCTAGCTTCATTCCATGCACTTGTATAATAGTCAATATTATATTTATTTGCAGTCCAATGTGCATAATATGTTCTAGCTGAAGTAGGAACTGTTGATGATGATGTTATTTGTGTTCCTCCAGTTGGACTAGTAAACCAACCTTTAAATGTATAACCTGTTCTACTTGGAGTTGGAAGTGTACCAAATTTAGTTCCTGCAGTTTTACTCATTGTTGTGTGAGAAGGTTTACCTTCCATAACTTCTAACGATTTAATGTATAGAACATCTCCATTATTCCAATTTCCACTAGATAAATAGAATACAAAAGCATAATACTGATTATCATTAGCTGTAAATGTCTTTGTAAAAGTTTGCCATGTAGTTGTAATATTAACAGTACCTGTACCATTCTGTTCTTGTCCCATTTTAATTGTCTTATTGCTACTTGCTCTAACTGTAACACGCCATGTATATGTTTTACCTGGAGTTAATTTATTTGCATTATAATATACTCCACCTGCTCCTGAATTCATTGTAACCTTTACATATCCACCACAATCAGATTCTGCATCATCTACTAATTGTATAGATTTAAAAGGTGTCATATAATGTTTATATTTGCTTGTTACCGTAGTGTCTGTCCACTGATTGTTTGAAAAATAATTATTATCAAAAGTCATTGTATAATTATTACCTTTCCAAACAGCATAAAGTGTAACACTTGGTGACTTTGAATCTATCCATGAATCTGCAACTCCAGATAAAGTATCATATTGTTTTGAAGTTGCATTTCTATTTTCGCTCCATCCAGATAATGTATAACCTGTTTTAGTCCATTCTTTATTACTAAAGCTTTGTCCTGAAACTCCGTAAGTAAATGTTTGTGTAGTACTTGTAGTATCTATTGAAGATGTATTTCTCATAAATGTTACTACGACTTTTTTAGCAGACCATTTTGCATAAATAGTTTTACTAGAACTTATAGTTACTTTTTGTCCTACTGAATAATTTGTTCCACTTCCATTTAAAGAAGTATTCCAACCTCCAAAGTTATAACCTGTTTTAGTAGTTGAAACAGATGGCATTGTAAAACTTGGATTTGTATCTTTACCAGCATGGTCTTTATAAGCTGTTTTAGTTTCTGGTGATGGTGCAGTTCCTGAACCACCATTTAAACTATATGTTACTTTAACAGCTTTACTCCAAGAATAATAATAAATAGTATTAGCTGTTATTGGTCCAGGAGTTATAACTTTGCCTTGAGAAGAAGTTTCTTTACTCCACCCCCTATTAGACCATCCAGAAGGTGTTTTAACTGATGGTACAGTTGGTTTAGCTCCAACCTTTTCTCCAACATAATTCATGAAGGCAGAAGCACTTGCTGTAGATGTAGTATAAGCAGAGCCATTATAATATTTATAAGTCGCAGTTACAGTATAGTTATAAGACGCATAATAAGTAGTATTAGCATTTATACTAGCAGTGCCATTAGCAGAAATAGTAATATTCGCATTAGCAGCAGAATTAGTAGACCAACCTCTAAAAGTATATCCTGAAAGAGATGTTGTACCAAGAGCAATACTAGCATTAACTTTAGAGCCCACATAAT
>CALXJT010000028.1 GCA_944388695.1 uncultured Clostridia bacterium | reverse complement strand
AAGTGTTGGAAGCAATGGCATTTAAAGGATTAGAAAAAAAGATAAAAAAATTGCCTACATTTACTTGACACATACTTTAAAAGCTAATATCTGGAAAATAATTGTATTTATAGTAATTTTATGATATAAATAAGAAAATATGAAAATTGCAACATAATGTTGCAAAATTTGAAGAGGAGGTAATAAAAAATGGAAATTATTAAATATGATAATGCTTTAAAAGGAAAGAATAGTGATAAGTGTAAAACATTGGAATATTCATTTAATGATAAAGAAATGGATTTAGGTATAGCAACAATTAATGGGAGATATCCTGATAAAGGATATGGAGTAAATCTCGTAAGCAAAGAATTAATATATATTATAGAAGGTAAAAGATAGAGAAGTTACTATTGCTGTACTTCCTTTTATGCAAAAAATTTATAATAATAGAGATACATATTTCGATGACGATTATGAATTGGCATCAAATGAAGTATGGCAAATATATGATGATTTTGAGAATATAAATAATATTAATACAAATTGTCTATTAAATGTAAAATTAGAAAAAACAACAAATATGAAATTATATAGTGAAGAAATGATAAAAGCATATCAAACTGGAGATGCAGATGATCCATATGGAGATTTAGATTCAATTTATAAGGAAGTATATGAAAATCACAAAAAAATAAAAAACGAATATACAGAAGAATTTTTCTTTGCAAAAGTAAATGACAAAATTGTGGGTGTTACAAGTAGTGTATATGATAATGAGATTTATGGAATATATGGATTAGCAGTAAAGAAGGATTTTAGATGTAAAGGGATAGGTAAAGAAATTATAAAACAACAATTAAAAATGTGTAGAGAAAAAAAATCAAAATTAGCATTTTTACAAACAGAAGAAGGATATTATCCAGCAGATACATATAGAAAATTAGGATTTAAAGATGTTTGTATAGAATATTATTATATAAAAAGAAATGTGTAAAGGAGAATTTTGTATAAATAAGGTTGCATTAGTTACTGAAAGTTCTAGAGGAATAGTAAGTTATTATAACGGAGATTAAATAAAAAAATAAAAAGGAGAATTATATGAATACCACAATTTATTTAGTAAAACATGCAGATGAGCTAAAAGAAAATGGAATAAAAAACACTAATGACACTACACAATTAATGAATGAAAAGTATATTTTATCAGTAAAAGGAGAAGAGCAATCAAGAAAATTAAGTGAAAACCAAGAATTAAATAATATAGATATTCTATGGTCTAGTAGTTATGCAAGAGCGAAAGCCACAGCCAAATACATAGCATACAGAAATAATATAGAGATAAATATTGATGCAAGTTTAAATGAAAGAAAATTAGGTAATTTAGAAGATTTATCTAAATGGATGGAAAACAAAACAATTGGTGTAGTACAAGCATATTTACAAGATAAAAAATGGAAAGCAAGAGAAGGAGAAAGTTGTGAAGAAGCAACAAAAAGAGTTACAGTCTTTCTAGAAAAGATATTAGAAAAGAATATAGGAAAAAGAATAGTACTAGTAAGTCATGGAGCTCTAATCAGTTTTTTATTAACAAATTGGTGTGAGTTGAATGAAGAATTAAAGCTCACATTTAACAATAAAGTAATAGAAATAAAAGAGCCAAGTATCACAAAATTAACTTTTGATAACCAAAATTTATTAAATATAGAATCAATAGAATTACATGTATAAAATTTAAGAAATAATCTTATTATTTAGCAAATTGAATAGAAATATATGTATAAAATAAAAAAATATCCTTATCATTCAATTCAGCAAATGAAAAAAACTTAATATCTAAAAAAAGAGAATAAATACACATAATTCTCTTTTTTTTATAAAAATAAATATTTATTCATAAAATATTAAGAAAAAATAAATAGGATAAAAACAAAAAATATGATAAAATCAAAAAAACGAAAAAGGAGGATGAAAATGGAAACAATATTAAAATGTGAAAATTTGTGTAAAACATTTGGAAAGAAGCAAATACTAAAAAACGTATCCCTACAAATAGAAGAAGGAGATATACTAGGTTTCATAGGACCAAATGGAGCAGGAAAAACAACAACAATAAAACTAATTTTAGGACTACAAGGAATCACAAGTGGAAAGGTAACAATTAATGGATATGACATCGAAAAAGAATTCACAAAAGCAATAGAAAAAGTAGGAGCAATTGTAGAAAATCCAGATATGTATATGTATCTAACAGGATATGAAAATTTAAAATTAGTAGCAAATATGTATAAAGGAATCACTCAAAGTAAAATAGATGAGGTAGTAAAATTAGTAAAACTTGAAAATAGAATAAATGATAAGGTATCAAAATATTCATTAGGAATGAGACAAAGACTAGGTATAGCACAAGCAATCTTACATAGCCCTAAACTTTTAATATTAGATGAACCAACAAATGGATTAGACCCAGAAGGAATAAAGGAAATGAGAGAACTACTAATAGAATTAGCCCAAAAACAAAAAATGGCGATATTAATATCAAGTCATAATCTAGCAGAATTAGATAATTTCTGTAATAAAGTTTGTATAATAAAAAATGGAGAAGTAATTGAAACAAGCGAAATAGAAAAGATAAAGAAAACAAATAATATAAATTATGAAATCATACAAATAGAAAATACAGAAAACATAAAAGAAATTATAAAAGAAGCAATAATTTTAGATGAAAAACATTTTAAAATAAAAATAGAAAAAGATGAGGTACCAGAATTAGTAGTAAAATTAGTAAAAAATAATATAAGAGTATTTGGAATAAAAGAAGAAGAAAAAACACTAGAAGATGCATTTTTTGAAAAGACAGGGGGTAATGTAATTGAGTAGTTTAATAAAAAATGAATTAATAAAAATCTTTAAAAAGAAAAGTATCTATATAACCCTAATAATAGTTTTAGCATTTATGATATTTATGAACATAATGTATAAAAATACAACTACATATTATAGCTATGGAGGATATTCAGAAAGTGATATAGAACTTATGGAAGCAGAGTTACAATCATTAGATCCAAATAATCCAGCAGATATGTCAACATACATAGAAATACAAACACAAATAGAATCAGCAAGATTACAAATGAAATATCAAGATGAAAATTGGAAACTTTCAGTAATAGGAACACAAATATTGCCATATATTAATGAGAAAAATACATTAAAATATGGAATAGAGAAAAATGAAGAAGAAGTAAAAAGAATAGAAAACACAATAAATGGATTATTAGAAAGATTAGATCAAGATGATTGGAGATATTTTGCAAACATAGAATTACAAGAAGCTACACAAAATTTAGAAAGCTTGGAAAAACAAAAAGAAACAACTGTTGATAAGCAAGAACTAAAAAATTTGGAAAATAGTATAGAGTCTGCAAAAATAGATAAAGAAGTTAAAGAATATAGAATAAATGAAGATATAAAATATGGAAATGACTATTTAAATCAAGCTTTATCAGAATATGGTTTTCAAGCTAAACAAGTATTAGAATACAAAAACAGCGAAAAAGAACTAAAATATTCAGAAAAGCAACAATATCAAAATGCACTAGAAGCAAAGGAAATAAGCAGATATATAATAGAAAATAAAATTGACGTATATAAAACTGACAGTTTAAAATATGTTTTAGAAAACTTTTTCAATAATTTTGGTATATTTATATTAGTAATAGTAGTAATGATTGCAGGAACAATTGTAAGTGAAGAATTTAATAAAGGAACAATAAAACTATTATTAGTAAAACCATATAGTAGAAATAAAATTTTACTATCAAAATTATTAACAACATTTATAATGATTGCATTTGTAATTGCTGTAGTATTAATTATGGAAATAATAGTGGGAGGTATCACATTTGGCTTTGATAGCATTTCGGAACCAACAGTAGTATATAACTTTAATACACAATCAATTCAAGAAATAAATATATTTGCTTATGTTGGAATAGAAATATTAACACAATTACCAATGATTATATTATTAGGAACTTTAGCATTTGCAATAAGTACAATCTTTACAAATAGTGCACTTGCTATTACAATATCATTATTGGGATATATGTCAACCATGTTCATTAATCAATTAGCAATTATTTATGATATTAAAATTTTAAAATATTTTGTAACAATGAACTGGGATTTGACACCATATCTATTTGGAGGATTAGGCAATATGGAAGGAATGTCTATGCCAATGTCAATTATAATTTGCATAGTTTATTTCATACTAATAGCAATTCCTACATTTTGGGTTATGAAAAAAAGAAATATAAAGAATATATAATAAAAATAGAGCTCCAGTCTGTACTGTGAAACCTCCTTATTAAACTTTTAAGAAATTGCAATAGTTTTTATATGCCCCAAAATAGGAGAAATCTATCTTATGGCTATTTATGTTTAGCCATGAGATAGATTTCTTTTGCTTTCTAAAATAGAAAAGGGGGGATAATACCGTTATATAAATGATTTTGACGGAATTTATGTGAACAACTTTTCTAAATGAAGAATAAAAAAGAAAGAAGTGAGAAAATGAAAAGAAATTTAGTTAAAATTCAAATAGCTATATTGCTAATAATATTCTTATTTACTATTTTAGATTAACTATAGTTTTTATAGTATTTTCACTAGTGGTTTGAAAATTAAGTACACCAAACTTATTTTAGATTAACTATAGTTTTTGTGGTATAGTTCATTTCCAGAGAACATTTCTTAACGTGGAATAAAAAAAGTTGGAATTCCAGAAGAATATGGTGCAATATCATATTGTTGAAAAAATATAACAATATCGTTTGGTGTTAAATAAAATTGATTAAATTTAAAATTATCAAGTACTAATTTACAGTAATTATCAAAATATTGATTAGTTCCATTATCAATTTGAATACGAATTTGCTGATTTATTTCTCTTAAAATATAAAGTAAATAAGAAGAATCATTCTTAAAAATATAATCAAGAGAAAACATATTACCAAGTTTTATATTCCAATTTTGGGAGTTCCTAGTAGTATTTCCATGTGCACCACCAGTAAAGACATATTCGTTAGTATATAAACTTAAAATATAATTTTCATTATAAGAAATATTAAAATCATAGATCAACTCATAAACCGTAATAGGAAAACTATTAGAATATTGGTAGGTATATGAATTTTTTGCAAGTTCCAATAAATCTTTTTCAGCATATAATTTTAATTCTAAAGCTTTTATACGATTATATTGGTTAAATTGAGAAACACCATAAAAAGAAAAATTTGACGTAATTCGCGGATAAGAAATATTATATTTTAAGACAAGTGTATTTTTATAATATAAATTTTTTTCTAATACAATTTTTTCAATTTCCAAAATCATCACCTATATAAATCTATGCAATAATAATAAAAAAGATAAATAAAAGTTGTTATAAAAGGATATATATGTTATACTTTAACATATAAAATATTATTGAATAATTAAAAAAAGTTTTAAATTTAGTAAAATTTTAACCAAGAACATTTAATATTAAATCAAAAAATTAAAATACATTAAAATTAAATCAAAAAACTTAAGAAGGAAGGAGTTCAAATGAAAAGAAAATTAGCAAATGCGGAAAATCATAAAAGTATAACAGAAAATGTATATAAAAATATATATGTAAATGAAAAAGGATTTGAAGGGAATATATCATTATTAAATATTAAAAAAGTAAAAAATGAATGGCATGTAAAAAGAAGAAATGGGGAAGAAGAATGCATATTAGCACCAAAATATAAATGGCTTGAAATGTTCCCATATAATAAGAATTATGCAATTACAGCTATATTTAATGAAAATGAAAAAGTAATAGAATGGTATATAGATATAATAAAAGATTCAGGATTGGAAAATAATATACCATATATAGATGATTTATATCTTGATATTGTAATTACACATAAAAATGAAATATATGTTTTAGATGAAGATGAATTAAAACAAGCATTAGAAGAAGGAGATATTAATGAAGATGAATATAATCTTGCAATAAAAACAGGAAATCAAATAATAGAAAATTTAAAAAATTCAGAAAATGTTGAACAATTAAAAAGATTCACAGATAAATATTATAATATATTAAAAGGAGAAAAATAATGAGATATCCAGAAAATTTAAAAATAGGAGATACAATCGGAATTTGTGCACCATCAGCAGGAATAGCGGAAAGTGAAAAAATAGAAAAACTAGAAGCGGCAGAAAAACAATTAAAAGAAATGGGTTATAAAATAAAAGAAACAAAAAGTGTAAGAAAAGATGAAAATGGAAGAAGTGCAAGTGGAAAAATTAGAGCTGAAGAATTAATGGAATTATTGGAAGATGATAATGTTAAATTAATAATATGTGCCACAGGAGGAGATTTTTTAATTGATATTTTGGATTATTTGGATTTTGAAAAATTAAAAAATATAAAGCCAAAATGGATTCAAGGTTTTTCTGATATTACAGGAATAAGCTTTTTATGGAATACGATTCTAGAAATTCCTAGTATGTATTGTCAAACAATAAAAGATTATGCAATGAGACCATTATTTAAAAACTTAACAGATGCATTAGAGATAGAATCAGGAAAAGAAATAATTCAAAAATCTTTTCCACTACATGAAAAGTCTTGGGATGAATTAGAAGAAGATTTAGAAAATATGACTAAAGAAGCGGAAGGACAAAATAAAAATATTATAGAAGATTTAGATATTTCAAAAGACCCAAATAGTATAAATAATATAGAATCTTCAAAAGAATTAAATATATGTAATTTAAAAGAAGAGACATATCAATATAATCTAACAGAAAAAACAGAATGGAAAAACCTTTATGGAAAAAGAAAAATTAAAATAAAAGGTAGAACATTAGGTGGTTGCCTAGATATAATAAGAGAATTTTTTGGAACAAAATATGACAATATAAATAATTATATAGAAAAGCATAAAGAAGAAGGAATTATATGGTTTTTAGAATGTTTTGAAATGACATCACCAGAAGTTTATAGAGTATTATGGCAAATGAAAAATGCAGGATATTTTAATAATTGTAGTGGAATAATTTTTGGACGACCTTGTATGATAAGAGAAGATTATGGGATGAGCTTTAATCAAGCAGTAGAAGAGGCACTAGAAAGTTTAGATATTCCAATTATTTGTGATGCAGATATCGGACATATTCCACCACAAATGGCAATTGTAAATGGAGGAATTTTAGAAATCACTTCAGAAGATGGAAAAGGGGTAGTAAAGACATATCATGAATAAACCAATAGGAATATTTGACTCTGGAATAGGAGGAGTAACAGTATTAAGAGAAATAATAAAAATATTGCCAAATGAAGAATATATATATTATAGTGATTCTTTATATAATCCATATGGAGATAGAACACAAAAAGAAATCCAAGATAGAAGTGATTATATAGTACAATACTTAATAGATAAAAATTGTAAAGCCATTGTAATTGCATGTAATACAGCAACAGCAATGGCAGTAAATTATTTAAGAAGTAAATATACAAAAATTCCAATAATAGCAATAGAACCAGCATATAAAATGGTATATGATTATTCATATAAAAATCCAACACTAGTAATGGCAACAAAAGGAACAATAAAAAGTGAAAGGTTTAATATTTTATTACAAAAATATGATAATAAAAAAACAACACTATTATCATGTATAGGATTAGCAGATATTATTGAAAAAGGTGACCAAAAAGAAATAAAAGATTATCTAGATAAAAATATAAGTAAGTATAAAGGTAAAGTAAAAAATGTCGTACTAGGTTGTACCCATTATCCATTAATTGAAAAAGAAATAAAAGAAGTATTAGGAGAAGATATTATAATTTTTCAAGGTGCAGAAAGATTGGCAGTACATTTAAAAGATGTTTTAGAAGAGAAAGGTTTAATACAGAAAGAAAATCTAGAAAAAGAAAAAATAAATGACTCAAACGAAAAAGAAATAATAGAAAAGGAAAAAACAAATAAATCAAATCTAAAAGAAAAAAATAAAACTAACATTATATTTATAGATTCATCAAATAATGAGGTAAAAAAAGAAAGATTTTATGAATTATTAAAATAAAATTTATAATGAATAAAAAATAAAAAAACTGGTTACAATTATATAAAATGTTGTAAAGGAGTTTTTTTATGGATGAGATTGTAAAAAATTTAAATGTATTTTTATCAGATTTAGCAGTTTTCTATAGAAAACTACAAAACTATCATTGGAATATAAAAGGAAAGCATTTCTTTGTATTACATGGAAAATTAGAAGAATATTACGATAAAATAAATGAGCAAATTGACGAAATAGCAGAACATATATTAATGTTAGGATATGAACCACTTGGAACAATGAAAGATTATCTAGAAAAAACAACAATAGAAGAGGCAAAAAATGAAAAAGTATGTGATAAAGTAGTTTTTGAGAATCTAGTAGAAGATTACACAATATTACTCCAAAAAGCGAATAAAATAAAAAGACTTTCAGATGAATCAAATAGTTATGCAACATCAAGTATGATAGATTCATTTATTTCTGAATATCATAAAATTTTATGGATGTTAAAACAAAGTACAAATGAAAATTAAAGAGGATATTTTAAATAAGTATTAGAGTGAACCCATTTTTATTAGACAGATTAGATGGAAATCGGTTTAATAATAAGGGTTCATTTTTATTATTTCTATGAAAGGAAAAGAAGAATATATCAATAATCACAATTTAAAAGAGTTTATAAATCATGTAAAGAGAAGAATTGAAGAATTGAGAAAAGTTTTGTATTAAACTTTTCAAATAATTTAAAGCAGAATGTCACAACTTAAGATTTATGACATTCTGCTTTAAAGTTACTAAAAATGTCGATTTTTAAGCATTCTAGAAATATAAAAAAATTAAAATCTTAATAAATTCTTAAAAATAATAAAAAAATGAACAAAAACATTGCATAATTTTAACAATAATAGTATAATAGAAAAGGTAGAATAATAAATATATAAAAAAAGAAAAAAGTGAGGTAAAGAAATGGAGTATTTATATATACTAAGAGAAGCCTTAGTGTGGTTTGTAACGATATTTTGGTTATATCAATTACTAATAAGTGTATGTTCATTAGTAAAATTAAAAGATAAACCATTAAAAGTAAAAAAAGATCACAGATTTATGGCTATAATACCAGCTCACAATGAAGAAGCAGTAGTCGGAAATTTAATAGAAAGTTTAAAAAATCAAAGTTATAACAAAGAATTATATGATATATATGTAATTGCAGATAACTGTACAGATAGAACAGCACAAATTGCAAGAGATGCAGGAGCAATTGTATATGAAAGATTTGATCCAGAAAAGAAAACAAAAGGATTTGCATTAGATTGGTTTTTACAACAAAAAATCAAAGAAGATGCACCATATGATGCTTTCTGTGTTTTTGATGCAGATAATATCGTAGATAAAGATTTTATAAAAAATATGAATAAAAAATTATGCCAAGGTGAAGATGTTGTTCAAGGATATAGAGACATAAAGAACCCAACAGATAGTTGGATAACAGCAGGATATGCACTTTTCTATTGGACTATGCATAGATTCTATCACCTAGCAAGATATAATGTAGGATTATCACCATTATTAAATGGTACAGGATTCATGGTAAGATTTGATGTAATAAAACCTGATGGATGGAAAACTGTAACATTAACAGAAGACATCGAATTTTCATTACAAAGAATAATAAAAGGTAAAAGATTAGGATGGGCAACAGATGCAATAGTATATGATGAACAACCAGTAGGATTTAAGCAAAGTTGGTCACAAAGAAGTAGATGGACTGTAGGACATATGCAATGTATAAAAGAATATACAAAGAAATTAGGATTAGCAATAAAAGAAAATAAATCAATGGTAAATGTTGATGGATTCTTATATATTGTAGGAAGTATACCAATGTTTATAATAACAATAGTGTTATTACTAACAAACTTCTTAATGTATATAGGAAATGCAATTACACAATTTGACTTAATATTAAATATATTAAGATATTTAATACCAACATTCTTATTACCAATATTGACAAGTGCATTTGTAATGTGGTTAGATAAAAGACCAATTAAGCCAATGATTAAAGGATTACTATGCTATCCAATATTTATGGGGTCATGGCTATTAATAAATTTCAAATGTCTATTCAAGAGAGATACAAAATGGGAGAAAATTAATCACGTAAGAAATATTAAAATAAATGATGTTGCAAAAAGCCATAATGCAGAATTAGAAACAGAGAAAGAATTGATATAACATCAATTCTTCTTTTAAATAGAGTCAAATAGTTATAGCAACATATAGTAGGTTTATAGGTAAAACCTTTATAAAAACCTAAATTTATTAAGTATAAGGAATAACATATGGAAAAAGATTTAATTAAAAAGGACAAAAAATTAAAAATAAACTTAAATTTAGCACATATACTAATAATAATATTAGGAAGTATATTCATACTATTAGCAGCGTTTCATGAGGATATTTGGTTTGACGAAAGTTATTCAGTAGCAATAGCAAATCACGGATTTGCAGAAATATGGAATATAACTGGAAATGATGTTCATCCACCACTATATTATTGGATGTTACATATATTAGAATTAATTTTTGGAAGTAATGTAATAATATATAGACTATTTTCAGTAGTAGCAATAATTATATTAGGAATTTTAGGATATACACATATTAGAAAAGATTTTGGAATAAAAGTTGGTATGATTTTTTCATTTTTAACTTTTTTCTTACCAGTTATGAGTACATATAGTCAAGAAGTTAGAATGTATTCTTGGGCATGTCTATTTGTAATGTTAATGATAATATATGCATATAGATTATACATAAGAGTAAAAAATAAAAATGAAGAAAATTTAGAAGAAAGTAAATGGAAAAAGTTAGAATTAAAGAATTTAATATTATTTGGAATCTTTAGTGTTTGCTGTATGTATACTCACTATTATTCACTTATGACTGCATTTGTTGTAAATTTAGCATTATTAATATTTTTAATAAAAAACAGAAAAGAATGTAAAAATGTATTAAGAAACTTTGTAATTTTAGGAGTAATACAAGTAGCATTGTATATTCCATGGCTACACTATCTATTTGGTCAAATGCAACATGTTGGAGGAGGATTCTGGATTACTTTAGGATTAAATACTTTAGTAGAAGTACCAAGCTTCCAATTTAGAAGACAACTTGATACAGTATTTGGATTTACACCAGAAACAATAATAGCATTAATTGTATCAATTTCTATGTATATCTATATTGGATGGAAAATATATCAAGCAAAAAAATCAAAAGAGAAAATTAAGCCAGCAATAATGGCAATCGCATTATATTTAATAATAATAGGAATCATGCTAGCAATTTCATTAATATCACCAATACTATTTTCTAGATATTTAATGGTATTAACAGGAATTTACATATTCTTCTTGGCATATATGATGGCAACAGAAAAGAATAATAAAATAACATTAGTAATTTGCATAATAATTACTATAATGGGTACAGCAAGTAATATTACAAATATAAACATAAATTATGATGAAAGTAATATGAAGCAAATAGAATATTTAAGAGAAAATATACAAAAAGATGACATAATAGTATATTCAAACATAGGAAATGGAGGAGTTGTAGCAGCATTCTTCCCAGAAAATAAACAATATTTCTATAATGGTGGATATTGGGATATAGAAGAAGCATATAAAGCATATGGACCAGGAATGGAAACAATATATAACTATAATGATATATTAGAAAATTATCATGGTAGAATTTGGCTAATCGATTCAGAATATATGGGACTATATGAAGAATTCCCAAAAGAAGGTATAAAAGTATTAGAAGGACCTATGAGATTTGATACTAAATATCAAAATTATATATATAATATAATGTTATTGGAAAAAGAATAAAAAAAATTTACTTTATTACTGAAAACACTTGCATTTTCTAGAAAAATTGGGTATAATAATAAAGTAGACATGGAAAGGCAGAAGAGTGGGAACAAATCCCACTCTTAACTTTTGTAAATTTAAGGAGGTATATTTTGGCAAACATAGAAGAAAAAGTAGAAAAATTATTACAGCCAATAATAGAAAAAAATGGCTATGAATTATATGATGTAGAATATACAAAAGAAGGAAAAAACTTTTTTTTAAGAATATTTATAGATAAACCAGAAGGAATTGACTTAAATGATTGTGAAAAAGTAAATGATGCAATAACAGACATTTTAGATGAAGCAAACTATATAAAAGAACAATATTTTCTAGAAGTCTCATCACCAGGAATAGAAAGAATATTAAGAAAAGATAAACATTTAGAACAAAATATTGGAAATGAAGTCTTAATAAAACTATTCAAGAAAGATGATAAAGGAAAAAAAGAATATCAAGGAATATTAAAAAAACATACATCAGAAAAAATTATAGTAGAAATAGAAACAGAAGAAATAGAAATAGAAATAGAAAGAAAAAATATATCTCAAATAAAAACAGTATATAATTGGTAAAATAAATGGGAAGAGTTTTAGGTTCGTCCCCAATACCTTCTAAAAGGAAATTTGAGGACCGTCCATTAATCCCAAATTAAAAGGAGGAATAAAAAAATGAAAGCTATTGATAATAAAGAATTAATTTTAGCTTTAGAAGAATTAGAAAAAGAGAAAGGAATAAAAAAAGAATATGTACTAGAGTCAATAGAAACAGCATTAGTAACAGCATATAAAAGAAATTTTGATTCTTTAGAAAATGTAAAAGTTGATATAGATCATAATACAGGAGCAACACATATTTATGCAATAAAGGAAGTTATGGAAAAAGCAAATGATGATGCTTTGGAAATTACTTTAGAAGATGCTCATAAAATTAATAAAGAGTTAAAAATAGGAGATTCTGTAGAAGTTGAAATTGTCCCAAAAGATTTTGGAAGAATAGCTGCTCAAACTGCTAAACAAGTAATTATTCAAAAATTAAGAGAAGTAGAAAGAGATGTTATTTTCAATGAATTTAATGATAGAAAAGGTGAAATAGTTTCAGGAATTATTCAAAAAGCAGACAAAAATATTGTTGTAATGGATTTAGGAAAATTAGAAGGTGTAATGCCTCGTAAAGAACAAGTTCCTACAGAACATTATCATGTTAATGACAAAATTAAAGGATATGTTCTAGATGTTGAAAAAGGACAAAAAGGAGCACCACAAGTAATTGTATCAAGAAGTCACCCAGATTTTGTACGTAAATTATTAGAATTTGAAATTCCAGAAATATATGAAGGTGTTATAGAAATAAAAAGTATTTCAAGAGACCCAGGAAATAGAAGTAAAGTTGCTGTATACTCTCCAGACCCAAATATAGACCCAGTTGGTTCTTGTGTAGGACAAAAAGGAGTAAGAATTCAAAATGTAATTAATGAATTAAATGGAGAAAAAATAGATGTTATCGAATGGAATGAAGACCCAAGCACATATATTGCTTCAGCATTACTTCCAGCACAAATTTTAGCAGTAGATGTAAAAGAAAAAGAGAAATTTGCACAAGTAATAGTTCCAGATGACCAATTATCATTAGCAATTGGAAAATCAGGACAAAATGCTAGATTAGCTGCAAAATTAACAAATTGGAAGATTGATATAAAATCAGAAACACAATTTAGAGAAATGTTAGCAAAAGGACAAGAAAATAATGAAACAGAAGAATCTGAAATAGAAAATTCTGAATCAGAAAATACTGAAAATATATAATAATAAAAAATAGAATAAAATATAGAAAAGTGTATTGAAAAATAAATATAAATATGATTATAAAACATAAAAAATGAACATACAATAAAAGGGGGAATATCTATGAAAAGATTACCACAAAGAACATGTATGGGATGCAATCAAAAAAAAGATAAAAAAGATTTAATCAGAATTGTAAAAAATAAAGAAAATGAAATAAGTATTGATAAAACTGGAAAGCAAGAAGGTAGAGGAGCATACATATGTAATAATGTAGAATGTTTAGACAAAGTTATAAAAACAAAAAGGCTAGAAAGAACTCTAGATTGTAAAATATCAAATGAAATTTATGAAAGTTTAAGAGGTGTGATTCTTGATAAATAATAAAATATTAGGATATATACGGATTATCTGCTAAAGCTGGGAAAATATGTTTTGGAGCAGATAGCGTAGAAAATGAAATAAAAAAGAAAAAAGTAAAATTAGTAATAATTGCAGAAGACAGCTCTGAAAGAACAAAAAATAAATTTAAACAAATATGTAAAGATGAAGAAATACCAGTAATTGAATTTGAAAAAATCGATACAATAAGTAAAGCAATTGGTAAAAACAATAAAGCAATTATAGGAATAAAAGATAATAATTTAGCAAGCCAAATTAAAAAAATATACGATGGGGGTGATTCTATTGGGTAAGATTAAAATACATGAAATAGCAAAAAAGCTAGGCTTAACCAGTAAAGAAGTTGTAGATATGGCAAAAGAACTAAAAATAGAAGTAAAAAGTCATTTAAGTGGTGTTACAGAAGAAGAAGCAGAAAATATAGAAAAGAAATTATTAGAAAAAAGCAACAATGAAAGTGTTAATAAAAAAGAAGTGAATGTAGAAGATAAAAAGAAAAGTAAAACAGAAAATAAAAAAGAGGCTAAAGTAGAAAGTAAAAAGGAAGTAAAGAAAGAGACCAAAAAAGAAGAGAAAGCACCAGTAATAATAAGAAGAGAAGTAATTGTTGCAGAAGAACAACCAAAAAAAGAAGAAGCAAAATCAGTTGAAAAGAAAAATACAGTAGGTTTTGTGGAAAGAAAACATAATAAAGACTTTAACATAGTATATCGTAATAAGCCTAATAAACCAAAAACAGTAAGTGAATTATTTGGGTTAAACAAAGAAGAATCACCAAAAGAAAATAAAGAAGAAATAAAAGAAGAATCAAAGAAAAAAGAAATGGCAAATAAAATAAAAGAAGATGTAAAGACTGAAAATAATAAAAATGAAATTGAGAAAAATAGTGGAAATAAAGAAAATCAAAAAGAAGTAGAAAAACAAGAAAAAGATATAAAATCAAATGAAGAAAAAAATAAAGAGAGTATAAATAAAAGTCAAGGAGATAGTAAAACATATATGCAATCAAATTTAACAAATATAAAAACACAAAATGAAATTAAAAGAAATAGTAATGATTCTATAAATAAGTCAAATTCTAAAAATTATAATAATAGTAGTTATAATAGTAATAATAACAATTATAACCACAATAACAATTATAATAGCAATAACAGTAACAATTATAATAATAGAGAAAATAAATCATTCAATAAAAATAATAACTTCAACAATAAAAATAATAGAAATAACAATAATAGTAGATATAATAATGATAATAAAGATAATAAAAATAATAGAAATTTTGGAAATAATCAACAAAACAGATTTGGAAATAAAAGACCACTTGATGAAAAGGGAATCGAGAAAAACATCAAAAACATTATGTCTACAGAAACTGCTGAAAAAGAAGTTATTAGAGAATATAATAAAAATATTGATAAACAAAAAAATAATAATAAATTTGACGAAAATAGAAATAATAAGAAAAATAAAACAAGAAAAAATACAAATAATAATTTTGATGAAGGAAAATTAAAAAGTCTAAAACAAACAAATAGATTATCAAATATGTTTGATGAACAAGATGGAGGAATGTTAGACTACTATGACCTAACAACACAAAGAGGTAGAAGAGGAAAGAAAAAAGTTCAAAAAAATGATGAAGAAAGAACAAAACAAAAAATCTTCCAATTAACTGAAATAGAAATTCCAGAAAACATAACAGTAAAAGACTTTGCAGCAGAAATGAAGAAAACAACAGCAGAAGTAATCAAAAAATTATTAGGTTATGGAATTATGGCTACAATAAATCAAGAATTAGATTTTGATACAGCATTCTTAATAGCAGGAGAATTCGGAATCACAGCTAAAAAGAAAGAAACAGTAACAGAAGAAGATATATTATTTGATGATTCTGAAGATAAAGAAGAAGAATTAGTAGAAAGACCACCAGTAGTTGTAGTTATGGGACATGTAGACCATGGAAAAACATCATTACTAGACACTATAAGAAAAACAAATGTAATAAGTGGAGAAGCAGGAGGAATTACACAAGCAATAGGAGCATATACAGTAAAAGTAAATGATAGACAAATAACATTTTTAGATACACCAGGACACGAAGCATTTACTGCAATGCGTGCAAGAGGTGCTCAAATAACAGATATAGCAATACTTGTAGTTGCAGCAAATGATGGAGTAATGCCACAAACAGTAGAAGCAATAAACCATGCTAAATCAGCAGGAATACCAATAATTGTAGCAATAAATAAAATCGACTTACCAGATAGTAACCCAGACAAAGTAAAACAAGAATTAATGAATTATGAATTAGTTCCAGAAGAATGGGGAGGAGACACAATCTGTGTACCAATTTCTGCAAAAAATAACATAAATATAGACCAATTATTAGAAATGGTATTACTAGAAGCAGATGTATTAGAATTAAAAGCAAACCCACATAAACAAGCAAAAGGTGTAGTAATAGAAGCAAGACTTGATAAATCAAGAGGAGCAGTAGCAACAATGTTAGTACAAAGAGGAACACTTGATGCAGGAGACACAATAGTCGTAGGTTCATCAATAGGAAGAATAAGAACAATGACAAACGACAAAGGTAAAAAAGTAAAATCAGCAGGACCATCAACACCAGTAGAGATTACAGGTTTAACAGATGTGCCAGAAGCAGGAGATACATTCTATGAAGTAAAAGACGAAAAAATGGCAAAACATTTAATAGAAAGAAGAAAACGTCAAGCAAGAGAACAAGCAATAAATCATCAAACAAAAGTTACATTAGATAATCTATTTAGCCAAATGGAAGAAGGAAACTTAAAAGTATTAAATCTAATAGTAAAAGCAGATGTTCAAGGTTCTGTAGAAGCTGTAAAACAATCAATGGAAAAACTATCAAATGAAGAAGTAAAAGTAAAAGTAATCCATAGTGCAGCAGGAGCAGTAACAGAATCAGATGTAATGCTTGCAAAAGTATCAAATGCAATAATAATAGCATTTAACGTAAGACCAATACAATCAGCAAAAGACATGGCAGAAAGAGATGAAGTAGAAATAAAACAATATTCAATAATATATCAAGCAATAGAAGATGTAGAATCTGCAATGAAAGGAATGTTAGATCCTAAATATCAAGAAAAAGTAATAGGAAATGCAGAAGTACGTCAAACATTCAGAATATCAAATGTAGGAACAATAGCAGGAGCATATGTACTAAATGGAAAAGTAGAAAGAAATGCAGGAGTACGTATAATAAGAGATAATGTAGTAATACATGATGGAAAACTAGCAACATTAAAGAGATTTAAAGATGATGTAAAAGAAGTATCAAAAGGATTTGAATGTGGAATTCAAATAGAAAATTACAATGATATTAAAGAAGGAGATATTATTGAAGTATATGTTATGGAAGAAATAGGAAGATAGGGATATATAGGAGACACCACAAAGGAGATGAGAAAATGGCAGGAAAAAATAATAATAGAATAGGAAGAATTAATGAAGAATATCGTAAAGAATTAAGTCAAATAATAAGTTATGAACTTAAAAATCCAAATATTACAGGATTAATAAGTGTAACAAAAGTAAAAGTAACAACAGACTTAAAATATGCGAAAGTATATATTAGTATATTAAATTCCAAAAACCAAGAAGAAACAATGCAAAGTTTAAAAAAATCAGCAGGATTTATAAGAACAGAATTAGCTAAAAAAGTTAACTTAAGAAATACTCCTGAATTGATTTTTGAAATAGATGATTCAATAGAATATGGAGCAAAAATAGATAAGATATTAAATGAAATAATTCCTAAAGAAAAGCAGGAAACGAAAAAAGATAATGAAGAAAAATAGAGGTGAATAAAATGACACTAGATAATATTTTAGAAGAAATAAAAAATGCAGAAAACATAGTAGTATTAACACATGAATCTCCAGATGGAGATGCAATAGGAAGTACACTTGCTATGAAATTAGCATTAAAAAAAATGGGAAAAAATGCAGACGCAATAATAACAGAATTCCCAAGAATATTTAAATTTTTACCAGGTGCAAAAGAAGTAAAAACAGAAATAGAACCAAAAAAATATGATTTAGCAATATCATTAGATTGTGCAGATTTAAAAAGATTAGTAGGAAGAGATTTATTTGAAAATGCAACAAAAACAATAGTAATAGACCATCATGGAAGTAATGCAATGTATGGTGATATAAATTTTGTAAATCCAGTTGCACCAGCATGTTGTGAAATATTAATAGGGATGTTAGAATATTTTGATATATCAATAGATTCAGAAATAGGAAGTGATATTCTAGCAGGAATAATAACAGACACAGGAGGATTTAAATATTCAAGTGTAACAGCAGAAACATTTGAGTTCACCGCTGAATTATTAAGAAAAGGAGTAAATGTCTCTGAAATATATGAAAGAGTTTTAGAAACAAAAACAAGAGCAAATTTTGAATTATTAAAAAGAAGTATGGATAGATTAGAATTATTAGAAGATGGAAGAGTAGCATTTACTTATATAACACAAAAAGATTTAAAAGAAGTAAATGCTGAACCAGGTGACCATGAAGGAATTGTGGAAAATGGAAGAAGTATTGAAGGTGTAAAAATTTCAATATTATTAAGACAAAGAGATGAAGGAGATAATATCTATAAAATATCTATGCGTTCTACTAGTGGAAATATAAATGTATCTGATATATGCTATGTATTTGGAGGAGGAGGACATCCAAAAGCAGCAGGTGCAACAATTCAAGGAACAGTAGAGGAAATAAAAGAAAAATTATTAAGAGAAATAAGAAAGACTGAACAATGGAAACATTAAGATTATTTTATTAAAATAAAAAAACACTTTGAGTTTAGAATAAATTCAAAGTGTTTTTTTACATTATAATTAGCAAAATAAACTTATAACTTATTTACATAAATATATTTATTACAATTTTTTTTTCTGATAGAATATCAATATAAAATAGAGAAAGGGATGAATTCAAAAATGAAAAAGCAAAAGAAAAAATCAGAGTTAGTGTAAAATTTTAGTTTGCAAATATTTGTGTTTTTCAATATAAAAAAGAAAAACATAAATACTCCTGTAAAATGTTGATTGCGTTTAACATTTTTTACGAAGGAGATATTTATGTTTGATAATATTTTAACAAATAATAATATAAATTTCAATCTTTTAGAAAAAAATATATACAAATTTGTTTGTGAGTTAGGCTGTAACCTTCTAAAAGAAATAATAGAAAATTATGATAGAGAATTACAAAATGCTAGGGACAAAAAAATATTTAGACATAGAGGACTAAAACAAGATTCAATAAAAACTGTAATGGGAGTAGTTGATTACAAAAGAACAATTTATGAAGTTAAGGAAAATGAACAGAAAAGATTTGTATTTTTGCTAGATGAGGCTCTAAACTTAACAGAGTTTGGAAAAATATCATCTAATCTTGTTGAGAAAGTTTTAAATCTTGTTGTAGAAACAAACTCGTATAGAGATGCAGCAGAGGAATTAATGCAAAATTTAAATATTAGCATAAGTCATGAAACAGTAAGAGATATTGTAATTAAATCAGGTCTTAAAGTTAATGAAAAAGAATTAGAAGAAATTAAATTAAATAAGAAAAATAAATTAATTGCAGGAACTAAAATAATACCTGCACTATTTGAAGAAGCAGATGGCTTGTGGATAAATTTACAAGGAAAAGATAGACAAGAGCAAATTGAAAAATATAAATTAAGTTGCAAAAAAGAGAATAAGGAATATAAAGAACCAACAAGTGTAAAATCTGAATTAAAACTCCATGTATCTTATGAAGGTTGGAAAAAAGATGACGAAAGACATTCTTTAGTTAATAAAATGTATATAGTTGGTTTTATGAGTTCTAAAGAAATGAAAAAGAGAAGGGATGCAAAGATATTTCAGACTTATGATGTGAGTAAAATAAAATTAAGAGTTTTAAATCGGAGATGGAGCAACTTGGATAAATAATTTAGCGACAGATGATACAATTAGACAAAAGGATAATTTTCATATACATCAAGAAATAATAAGAGATATACAAGAAGATGAATACAGAAGACAGATTGAAAAACTAATTGCTGAAAGAAGATATGATGAAATTCCAATATATCTCGAATATCTAAAATATGAAGTACGGAGGTGAAGAAAAAGCAATAGAAAAAATAGAAAGATTAAAAAGTTATCTATCAGATGGTTTGCCTAGATACCAAGATGTATTAGAACAACAGGGAAAAGAAATACCTACAGCACCGAATGGAATTGAATACAAAGATCCTGGCATAATGGAAAGTCAAATTTTCACAGTTTTAAGCAAAAGATTTAAGAGTGGAAGATTAAGTTTTAGTAAAATCGGAGCAACATGTTTAGCAAAAATTTGTGCTATTAAAGTGCAAGAGAATGCTATAGATATAGAGCAACTAAAAAAAGAAGTTCCAATAGATAATAGTGTAGAAGAATATATGAAAAAAATAAGGGAAGGTATTAAAAAAGTTAGGAAATCATTGATAGTTAAAAAGGCTGATTTAGTTGATAAAAATAGAACTACTTGTAACAGTTTAAATATAGACAAAAAAAGTCCTATTTTTCAAGAAATAAGCTTAACACCAATAAGTGAATTGGATTACATATTTTAAAAAAATAATGTAAAAAAAGCCGGAAATTTCATTTGAAATGCAACAAAAATTTTAGAAAAAAGTAAATGAACAGTAGACAGGAGTAAGCAAAAC
>CALXJT010000027.1 GCA_944388695.1 uncultured Clostridia bacterium | reverse complement strand
GTTTTTTCATATTGTATCACAAGTACGACAAGTACGCAAGAGAAAAAAGAAAAATTTGACAAAAAAATTAAGCATTTTTAATGCTTATATCAATTTTCTATTTAATTAACTGTCAAATTCCCGATTTAGATTTAATGTATAATGCTGATATTAAAATTATTCCAGAAATTGTATTCATATAAATGTAACAAAAATGTAATATAAAAATTCAAAAAAAATATTGACATATTAAAAAATTCGAATTAAAATATATCTGTGGATGGGAGAAAAAGTATTAATTTAATATAAATTATATTTAAACTTAAGAAAAAAACATATAAACTTGCAATTATTTAAAGAAAGTGGTATAATAAAGAATAGTTGTAGAATAATAATAATGACATGTTTATAAAGGAGAGAAAAGTATGAAGAATTTAAAATTAGTTAAAGCTTTATTTATAACAATATTAGGAGTAATGTTAATATCTATCTCAAGTTTTGTATTAGCAGCTAATGAGACAGGTAAGAATACTTATAGAGATTTGACAAGTGAGATTTCTGGAGGTAGTTCAACAACTTCAACACAAACAGGAGGAAGTTCAACACCTGGAAATAATACAACAGGAAATAATGTAACAACATATAATAATACTAATAATACAGCAAATACATTACCATATACAGGTATAGGAGATACAGTTTTACCAGTTGCATTATTAATAGTAATATTTGGAATATCAGCAGTTTATGCATATAAAAAAGTAAATGATTACAAAAATGTATAAAATAAAAAAGGACCCAATTAAATTATTAAATAAATGTTACAACTAAAAAGACCAATTCATTATGAGTTGGTCTTTTTAGTGTTGTAAACTAAATTGCTTGAGTTATCAACATTTTTTTTGAGTATTTAGTTTTTTTGCTATCTAATTTTAGAATAGAAGAAACAGATGGGTAAGAAATACTAGTTGACCACTCATTCTAATAGAAAAATTTTAAAAAATGTTATATAAATATATAGGAATAATGTAATAAAGAGGAAGAGTTTATGAAAATAATAGAAACAGCTTATTATCTTCCAAATAATGAGATTACTAGTAGTGAATTAGAAAAAAAATTAAATTTGGAAGATGGATTTATAGAAAAGAGAACTGGAATCTTAAAAAGATTCTATGTTCAGGAAGAAACGATAGAAGATATGGCAATTAATGTAGCAAAAGACTTAATTAAGGATGGAGAGGTTAAAGATAAAATTGGCTTTATTATTGTTGCAACAACAACTCCTCATAGTTATATGCCGGGAATTTCAAATTATGTTCAAAAATGTTTAAATATAGAAAATTGTAATTGTTATGATATTTTGGCTGGATGTAATGGATTTGTAACAGCTTTGGATATAGCAAATATGTATTTAAAAACTAATCAGGCAGAGATGGGAATTGTTATTGGAGTAGATATTTTATCAAAATTCACAGATGAAAAAGATGTTTCTACATCAATTATTTTATCAGATGGTGCAGGTGCATTTTTAGTTTCAAAAGATGATAATAAATTATTTAAATCAAAGATATATTCAAAAGGAGATAATAATGATATTTTAGTTTGTGAAAGTGGAAATAAGATATTTATGAATGGAAAAGAAATATATAAATATGCTGTTACTGAAACTGTTAAGGTTGTTAAGAGAATTTTGAAGGATTCAAAAATTGATTTAGAAGACATTAAGTTTATAGTGCCACATCAATCAAATGAAAAAATAATGAAAGCTATTTCAAGTAGATTAAAGTTACCAGATAATAAAATGTATATGAATATAGAGAATGTAGGAAATACATTTTGTGCTAGTATTCCTATAGCTGTTTCATATATGAGAAAAGAAAATTTAATAAATGAAGGTGATAAACTTTTATTATTAGGTTATGGCGGTGGATTAAATACAGGATGTGTACTATTAGAGTATTGATTATTTATAAGATATATGTTAAAAAATAATTAGTTAAATTTTATTGTTTTTTATAATTTTTGAAAGATTTTAAGTTGTAAGATGAAAGGAATGATTTTAAATGAAAAGAGCTTTTTTATTTCCAGGACAAGGAGCACAAATTGTTGGAATGGGAAAAGATATTTATGATGAATATGAAGAGGCAAGAGAAATTTATGATAGAGCATCTAAAATTTCAGGAATAGATGTTTCAAAATTATGTTTCGAAGGACCTGAAGATGAACTTAATAAAACAGAAAATACACAAATAGCAATTTTAGTTACATCTTTAGCAATTTTAGAAGTTTTAAAAAATAATGGAATAGATGCACAAATTTCAACAGGTTTAAGTTTAGGAGAATATGGAGCATTAATATATTCAGGAATATTATCATTTGAAGATGGAATTTCTTTAATTAAAAAAAGAGGATATTATATGGGAAATTATATTCCTGATGAGAAATATCTTATGGCAGCTGTTATAGGATTAGACTCAAAGAAAATAGAAGAAGTTTGTGATAAAATAAGAGAAGATGGAAAATTTGTTGTTCCTGCAAATTATAATTGTAGTGTTCAAACAGCAATTTCAGGAGAAGAAAAGGCAGTAGAAGAAGCCATGGAAAAATTAAAAGAGGCAGGTGCTAAAAGAGTTATACCATTAAAAACAAGTGGACCATTCCATACTGTAAAATTAGAAAAAGCTAAAGAAGCTTATGAAAAAGAATTAGAAAATGTTAAATTTAATTCAGGTAATGTAAAAGTTATAAAAAACATTGATGGTACTTTTTATAATGATGATGATAATGTAAAAGAAATATTAGCAAACCATATAATCTCACCAGTTAGATTTGATAAGGCAATGAAATTAATGGAAGATGAAGGTGTAGAGGAATATGTTGAAATAGGTCCAGGAAAAACTTTAACAGGTTTTGTAAAAAAGGAAAATAAAGAAGCAAATACTTTTAATATTAATAGTTTAGAAAGCTTAAGAAATTATTTAGAAAGAAAATAAGAAAAATAGTTAAAGGCATTGAAAAAATAGAGAAATGGATAGATGATAAATAATAATTAGTAAGTAAAAAATAAGAAAAGAAATAAATAAAAAATAAATAAGAAATAACTAAAAAAATAAGTAAAAGACAAATAAAGAGAAAAATAAAAAATAGATAAAAAATAAGGAAAGAAGGTAAGAAAATGGAGAGTAATGAATTAAAAGAAGAAAAAGTTGTTTTTGTAACAGGTGGTTCAAGAGGAATTGGAAAAGAAGTTGCAACAAAATTTGCAGAGAATGGCTATAATATCGTTATAAATTATGTATCAGATAAAACTGATGTAGAAGCATTAAAGAACGAATGGGAAGAAAAAGGTGTAAAAACTTTAATATTAAAAGCAGATGTTACTAAAGCAGATGAAGTTGATATGGTTGTAAAAGAAGCGATAGAAAAATTTGGAAAAATAGATGTTTTAGTAAATAATGCAGGAATAACAAGAGATAATTTATTAATGAGAATGTCAGAAGAAGAATTTGATAGAGTAATAGAAACAAATTTAAAAGGTACATTTATTGTAACAAAAGCTGTAACAAAATACATGATGAAAAAAAGAGCAGGAAGTATTGTAAATCTTTCATCTGTTGTAGGAGTTGCAGGAAATGCAGGACAATGTAATTATTCAGCATCAAAAGCTGGTGTAATAGGATTTACAAAAAGTATAGCAAAAGAATTAGCTTCAAGAAATATTAGAGCAAATGCAGTTGCTCCAGGTTTTATAGAAACAGATATGACAGCAGTTTTATCAGATGCAGTTAAAGAAGGAATTCATAATCAAATACCTTTAAAGAGAATGGGAAGTGCTAAAGAAGTTGCAGATTTAATTTACTTTTTAGGTTCAGAACAAAGTTCATATATTACAGGTCAAGTAATAAATGTTGATGGTGGAATGGTTATGTGATGAAAAAACCAAAAGCTCTTGGAAGCCAAAAGCTTTTGGTATGAAATAATTATCTGCAACAAAAATGAAAAATGATACCTGAATGACATACACTATATTCTTGAGTAGATACTGAATCTGTATATCCTAAATCTTTAAGAACTTCAAGAATTAAATTATTTACTTCTTCAATTGATGTAGTGTCATAAGTTAAGTTCAGTTTTGTGGGCAGAGAATCATTGTTGCGAAATGCCAATGTAAGTAATTCACCTAAAATGGCAATCTTGGTTGCATTGATTGCATAATTGCAGTTATCATTGCTTTGATACTTGTTACGAAGGTTAATTATCCGTTCGTAAATAGTTAAATTATTCATATAGAATACCTCCTTGGTGTTTGATATGAACGATTATATCATAAAATTTTAAAAAAATAAATAGTAAGGAGAATAAAAATGGAAAGAAGAGTAGTAATTACAGGTTTAGGAGCAATAACTCCAATAGGAAATAATGTAGAGGAATTTTGGGAAGGAATTAGAACAGGGAAATGTGGAATAGATGAGATAAAATCATTTGATGTTACAAATTTCAAAGTAAAATTAGCAGCAGAATTAAAAGAATATGACCCAGAAAAATATTTTGATAAAAGAGAAGCAAAAAGATTGGATAAGTTTTCACAATATGCTATAATAGCATCAAAAGAAGCATGGCAAGATAGTGGTTTAGACAGAGAAAAAGAAAATATGGAAAGAGTTGGAGTTGTTATAGGTTCTGGAATAGGTGGAATAGAGACAATAGAAACAGAAAATCAAAAATGTTTTACAAAAGGACCTGACAGAGTTTCACCAATGTATATCCCAATGGGAATATCAAATATGGCAACAGGAAATGTAGCTATAGAATTAGGAGCAAAAGGTGAATCTGTAGCAATGGTAACAGCTTGTGCAAGTGGAACACATTGTATAGGAGAAAGCTATAGAATGATAAAACATGGATATCAAGATGTAGTAGTTGCAGGAGGAACAGAAGCTGGAATAACTCCACTTGGAATTGCAGGATTCGCAAACATAAAAGCATTAACAAAAACAGAAGATAAAACAAGAGCAAGTATCCCATTTGACAAAGAAAGAAGTGGATTTGTTATGGGAGAAGGAGCAGGAGTTGTAGTACTAGAAGAATTAGAACATGCTCTTGCAAGAGGTGCAAAAATATATGCAGAAGTGGTAGGCTATGCTGCAACATCAGATGCTTATCATATAACATCACCAGCACCAGAAGGTGAAGGTGGAGCAAGAGCAATGAAACTTGCAATGGAAGATGCAAAAGTAAGTCCAGAAGAAATAACATATATTAATGCTCATGGAACATCAACACATTTAAATGATTCTTGCGAAACTCAAGCCATAAAAACAGCTTTAGGAGAGTCAGCTAAAAAAGTAATGGTAAGTTCAACAAAGGGAAATACTGGTCACTTATTAGGAGCAGCAGGAGGAGTAGAAGCAATAGTATGTGCTAAAGCAATTCACGAAGGATTTGTACCAGCAACAATAAACTATAAAGTTCCAGATGAAGAATGTGATTTAGACGTAGTTCCAAATGAAGGAAGAAATATGGAAGTAAAATATGCAATGTCAAATTCTCTAGGATTTGGAGGACATAATAGTACTATTGTTTTGAAAAAGATATAAAAAAGGGATTAAGGATAACCTTGAAAATCCTTGCATTTAGGGATTAAGGGATGGATTTTGAAAATTTCTATATTAAAAAAGGAAAAAGGGATTTTAAGGATTGTCCTTAAATCCCAATTTAGAAATGAAAGGAAGAGAAGAGTATGGAATACAAAGATATTAAAAAATTAATGGATGACATGGGAGATTCAAAATTAGATTCATTAGAAATCGAATTTCCAGATGGAGTAAAAATTAGTATGACAAAAAATTCAAATAAAGAGGTTATTATAGCTACACCAAATTCAAATGTAATTGAAGCTAGTGCACCTATGACTGTTCCAACTGTTCAACCAAAAATGGAAAGTAGTTTAACTGTAACTCAAAATAATTCTGATGCAAATACACAACAAAATGGTGAGACAAATGTAGGAAAAGAAGAAAATTTAAAAGTAATAACATCACCTATGGTTGGTACATTTTATGCAAGTGCTTCACCAGAAAAGCCACCATTTGTTAAAGTTGGAGATAGAATACATAAAGGTCAAGTAGTATGTATCGTAGAAGCAATGAAATTAATGAATGAAATAGAATCAGAATATGATGGTGAAGTTGTAGAAGTTTGTGTAAATAATGAAGATGTTGTTGAATATGGAAAACCATTATTTAAATTGAGATAGTAATGTTATGCATAAAAATTCTTGAAATGATAATTATTAAAGAATATCTTATAAATAGAGAGAATACAATTGAGAATTAGAAAATTAAAATAAATTAGATATTTAATTTATATTACATATATATTGAAAAATACTGAAAAGTGAGGTAATTTTTATGTTAGATAAGGAAGAAATAAAAAAAATAATACCACAAAGAGAACCATTTTTAATGATAGATAAAGTAGAAGAATATACACCAGGAGAAGGAGCTGTGGCATATAAAGAAGTAAGAGAAGATGAATATTATTTTAAAGGACATTTTCCAGGAAATCCAATTATGCCAGGTGTTTTGATTGTGGAATCTTTAGCCCAAACAGGAGCTGTTGCAATTCTTTCAATGGAAGAAAATAAAGGAAGAAATGCTTTATTTGGAGGAATAGACAAAATGAGATTTAAAAAGCAAGTTGTTCCAGGAGATGTTTTAAAGTTAGAAGTAAAAATAATTAAGAAAAAAGGACCTATAGGAATAGGAGAAGCAATTGCAACTGTTGATGGAAAAGTTGCAGCAAAAGGAGAATTAACATTTGCAGTTGTTTAAAATTAAATACTTTTGAAAGTGAGAATATTCATTAAGTGTAGATAAATTAAAAAATATGAAATTTGAATGAATGTGAAAGAAGTAATAAAATATCAGATATCTGATATTTTATAGTTATAGAAATGTATGAGTTTTAGGTTAGCTAAAAACCTTAAAATATTTTTCAAGGAGAAGAACAATGTTAAAAAAAGTATTGATAGCAAATAGAGGAGAAATTGCAGTTAGAATAATAAGAGCTTGCCGAGAAATGGGTATAAGAACTGTAGCAATATATTCAGAAGCTGACAAAGATGCTTTACATACAAAATTAGCAGATGAATCAATTTGTATAGGACCAGCACCATCTTCAAAAAGTTATTTAAATGTAAAAGCTATATTAGAAGCTGCATGTTTAACGGGTGCTGATAGTATTCATCCTGGTTTTGGTTTCTTATCAGAAAATGCTAATTTTGCTAAAATATGTGAAGAGATGGGAATAAAATTTATAGGACCAAATCATAAATTAATAGAATTATTAGGAAATAAATCAAAAGCAAAAGAAACAATGAAGAAAGCAGGAGTTCCTGTGGTACCTGGTTCAGAAGGTTTACTATCTTCTAAAAAACAAGCATTAGAGTTAGCAGAAGAAATGAAATATCCTGTTATGCTTAAAGCATCTGCTGGTGGTGGAGGAAGAGGAATTAGAGTTGCATATACTCCTGAAGAACTAGAAAAAGAATATGATTTAGTTAGACAAGAAGCAAAAATTTCTTTTAATGATGATAGTATATATTTAGAGAAATTTATTGAAAATCCTCGCCATGTTGAAATACAAATTTTAGCAGATGAAAAAGGAAATTGTATTCATTTAGGAGAAAGAGATTGTTCAATACAAAGAAGAAATCAAAAAGTATTAGAGGAAACACCAAGTAGTATTCTAGATGATAAAACTAGAACTAAAATGGGAGAAGTAGCAGTAAAGGCAGTTAAACAAATAGGATATACAAATGCAGGTACTATTGAATTTTTAGTTGATAAAAATAAAGATTTCTATTTCATGGAAATGAATACAAGAGTACAAGTAGAACACCCTGTAACAGAGATGGTAACAGGTGTAGATATTATTAAAGAGCAAATTAAAATTGCAAGTGGAGAAAAATTATCTTATACACAAAAAGATATCAAGATTAAAGGTCATAGTATGGAAGCAAGAATTAATGCAGAAAATCCAGAAATGAATTTTATGCCTTGCCCAGGTACTATAACAGGGCTTCATCTACCAGGTGGTAATGGAGTTAGAGTTGATACAGCAATTTATTCAGGTTATACAGTTCCACCAACATATGATTCTATGCTTGCAAAAATTATAGTTCATGGTAAAGATAGAAATGAATCTATTGCAAAATTAAAGAGTGCTGTTGCGGAATTAGTTGTTGATGGTATACAAACTAATGCTGATTTCATTTTAAAGATTTTGAGTAATGAAAAATTTATTAGTAATGATTATGATACTTCTTTTATCCAAAAAGAGAAGTTGGCAAAATAAGTAATTTGTGCTAAAATGTAGATTAAACACAAAATTGTGTTTAGAAACTATGTTATTTACTTTCAAAAGTGACAGGAGGAAGAAAAATGAAATTTACAGATTCTGAAATGATTCGGATGACAATTAAAGCATCCAAAAGTAAGCAGGAACTTTATGAAATTCTTGCTGAAAGTGGAATTAGCAAAAAAGTAGTTGATGAATTCTTAAAAAACAATCCTAAAGAGAAGAAAAAAATGCTTTCAGATTTTGAAAAAAAGAAAGAAAAGGATGAGGCATATAAAATCATAATTGATTCGACTATTGTAAGAGTTCCAGAGATGATAAAAACATTAAGGAAAATTTCTAAAAAAGCGAAATTCATTCTCTTAAATATTACAATAGATGAATTAAAAAGAAGACCAGAAAAAGAGAAGGCATTTAAGTTTTTAGAATTTGCAGCTACTGAAAAAAAGCTATTTTACTATGAAAAAGCGGAAGGAGAAACAGAAGAGAAAGCTGTTGAAAATTATTGTAGAAACAATAATAATGTAGCAGTTCTTACATCTAATTGTCAAAGTGCATTACTTTGGCGTACAGAGGGAATCGAAGTCATTTTTAAAAGAGAAGCTAAATAATTTTTTTGAAAGTAAATAATGTAGTGGCCTAGAATAGGCTTAAGGGTTTCTAATTAAAAGTTAGTTTGACTTTTAACTAGAAACCTGTTTTTTTATAAAAAAACTACTACGAAAATAAATGGGAAAAAAATAAAATTTGACTACTCATACTAATTGCAAAAAAATAAAAATAAATATATAATATACCCATCGAAAGGAGGAAGTCCCTTGATTATAGATAAAGTAAAAAAGGTAAATGAAGCAGAAGAGAAGCCAGTAAGAAATTCAAGAGCTGCTGATATGATGATAGGAAAATGGGTTAAATGTGATAATTGTAAAGAAATTATATATAAAGATGATTTACATGATAATTTAAGTGTATGTCCTAATTGTGGCAAACATTTTAGGCTTTCAGCAAGAAGAAGAATAAAACAAATTGCAGATGAGGGAACTTTTGAGGAAATAGGCGAAGATATATTAACTAAAGATCCATTAAAATTTGATGGATATATGAAAAAAGTAGAAACATTAAAAGAAAAAACAAAGATTCAAGAAGCAGTTAAATGTGGTATTTGTGAGATAGAAGGAGAAAAAGCGGTACTTGCTGTAATGGATGGTAATTTTTTAATGGGAAGTATGGGAGGAGCTGTAGGAGAAAGAATTACTTTAGCAATAGAAACAGCAATGGATGAAAAATTACCTCTTATTATATTTTCTGTATCTGGTGGAGCTAGAATGCAAGAAGGAATAATTTCTTTAATGCAAATGGCAAAGACATCAGCGGCAATAGAGAAATTTAATCAAGCAGGAGGATTATATATTTCTGTTTTCACAGACCCAACAACAGGAGGTGTTACAGCAAGTTTTGCAAGCTTAGGAGATATCATTTTAGCAGAACCTAAAGCTTTAATTGGATTTGCTGGACCAAGGGTAATAGAACAGACAATAAGACAAAAATTACCTGAAGGATTTCAAAGTGCAGAATTTTTATTAGAACATGGATTTATCGATAAAATAGTAGAAAGAAAAGATATGAAAGAAACAATTGCGAAATTAATAAGAATGCATAAGAGATAATTTATGAATAATTATAAAATTTAATATTATTTGAGTATAGTAATGAAATATAAGCAGTAGTATGTTTTAAATATATATTAATATATATTTAAAATTATTGAAGAAATTGTTTATTTTATAATTAGAAATAAATGTAAAAAAATATATAAAATGTAATGATTAAATATTTTATGAAATTTAAAACAGAAAGCAAGAAAGAAGGGAATGATAAAAAATGTCTAATAAGCAAATTACTGCGTGGGATAGAGTAACATGTGCAAGACAATTGGAAAGACCGAAATCATTAGATTACATCGAAAATATATTTACAGATTTTATAGAATTACATGGTGATAGATGTTTTGGTGATGATAAGTCAATTATAGGTGGAATTGCAATGTTAGAAAATGTGCCAGTAACAGTAATAGGAGAACAAAAAGGTAGAAGTGCACGAGAAAATATAGAAAGAAATTTTGGAATGCCTAATCCAGAAGGATATAGAAAGGCTTTAAGACTAATGGAACAAGCAGAAAAATTTCATAGACCAGTAATAACATTTATAGATACACCTGGAGCATATCCAGGAATGGGAGCTGAAGAAAGAGGACAAGGAGAAGCAATTGCTAAAAGTATTATGAAAATGTCTTCATTAAAAGTTCCAATTATATGTGTTGTAATAGGAGAAGGTTCAAGTGGAGGAGCTTTAGCTATAGGTGTTGGAGATAAAGTTGTTATGCTTGAAAATTCTGTATATTCTATTTTATCACCAGAAGGTTTTGCGAGTATATTATATAAAGATTCGAGCAAGGCTAAAGATGCAGCAGAAAATATGAAAATGACTGCAGAGGATTTAAAAAAATTAAAAGTTATTGATGAAATTATAAAAGAACCAGAAGGCGGAGCTCAAAATAATTTTGAAGATGTAGTTGATAATTTGAAAAAATATTTAGTTAAAGAAGTAAAAGAGTTATCTAAAAAATCAACAGAAAAATTATTGGAGAATCGTTATCAAAAATTCAGAAAAATTTATTAGAAATATAATTATAAATTTAAAATATTAAATTAAAAGATTAGATTAAAAATGAAGAAATAGTAAATTTTTTTGTTTAAATATAAAAAGGAGGAAAATAAAATGATATTAAAAGGAAAAAAAGTTGTTATAATGGGAGTAAGAAACAAATGGAGTATTGCATGGGGAGCAGTGCAATCAGCATATGAGCAAGGAGCAGAAGTTATTTGCACATGTTCAGGTGATAGCATAGATAAAGTAAAAGAATTAGTAAAAGAATTACCAGGAACAAGTGTATATTTATGTAATGATGTAAGTAAAGATGAAGATATAGAAAATTGTTTGGAAGAAATCAAAAAAGACCATGGAAAAATCGACGGACTTTTACATGCAATAGCTCATGCAAATACAGAAGATTTGAGAAATGATTTTATTTTAACATCAAGAGATGGATATGCTCATGCACAAGATGTAAGTAGTTATTCTTTAGTAGCAATAGTAAGAATAGCAAAAGAAAAAGAAATGCTAAATGAAGGTGCAAGTATAGTAGCATATACATATTATGGTTCAGAAAAGGCAATAGAAGGATATAATGTAATGGGAGTTGCAAAAGCAGCTTTAGAAGCAAGTATTAGATATCTATCTGTAGATTTAGGAAAAATGAAATGTCGTATAAATGGAATATCTGCTGGACCAATAAAAACATTATCTGCAAAAGGTATAAAAGATTTTGGTTCAATATTGACAGTTGTAGAAGAAAGAGCACCATTACATCAAAATGTAACAACAAAACAAGTAGGTGATAGTACAGCATTTTTATTTAGTGATTTATCTAGTGCTATTACAGGAGAAATTATTCATGTTGATAATGGATATAATATTGTTGGTGTATAGAGGGATTGAAAGACGGTTCTAGAGATCTCTAAAAAGGGAACAAGGGATGGACTTCTAATTGAATGGAATTCAAATTTGAGTTTCACCAATTATTAGAGGTCTGTCTCTTATTTTTTCCTTTGGACATTGTCTTTTTTTCACTGCTTCTGTCTTTCTCTTTTCCTGTTATAGCCTTTCCTTTATTGCTTTTATTTTTCTTTGAGGTCTGTTCCTAGTTCTCTCATTTTAGTGATTTTGAAGACTGTTTCTCAATCCTTCTTCTATCAAGAAATTAATCATCAATCTGAAATTTCACTTGCTATATTAAAGAAAATAGTATAAAATAGTATAAAATTAAAAAGATAGGGAGAAAAAAATGATAAAAAAATGGCAAATATTTAACACAAACGAAGACGAAGTAAAAGAATTAGTAAATAAATATAATATAAATCCATTACTTGCAACGATTTTAGTAAATCGTGGTTTTACACAAGAAGAAAGTTTAGATAAATTTTTAAAACCAACAAGAAATGATTTTCATGATCCATTTTTAATGCCAGATATGAAAAAAGCTGTTGATAGAATATTACTAGCAATAGATAGAAAAGAAAAAATAATAATATATGGTGATTATGATGCAGATGGAATTACAAGCATAACAGTATTGAAAAGCTTTTTTAATGATATAGGGGTAGAAGTAGGGCAATATATTCCGAATAGGTTAGATGAAGGATATGGACTTAATAATAATGCTATTAAGAAAATTGCAGAAGAAGGAAATCAATTGATGATTACAGTAGATTGTGGTATATCAGCAGTAAATGAGATTGATTATGCAAATTCTCTAGGGTTAGAGACTATAGTTACAGACCACCATGAAGTTGCAGAAGAATTACCAAAAGCTTTAGCAGTAGTAGATGCGAAAAGAAAAGATAATATATATCCTTGTAGAGATTTAGCAGGTGTAGGAGTTGTATTTAAATTAATTCAAGCACTTTCTATAAGTTTAAATTTACCAGAGGAAGCATATTTGAAATATTTAGATATAGTATGTATAGGAACTATTTCAGATATTGTACCTTTAAAAGATGAAAATAGAGTTATAGCAAAATTAGGTCTAATGTTAGTAAGACAGACTAAAAATATAGGTTTAAGATCTCTTTTAACATCATCTGGTTATAGAAAAATTGATTCAACTTCAATTTCATTTGGTGTTGCACCTAGAATAAATGCATGTGGAAGAATGGGATTTGCAGATGAAGCATTAAATTTATTTCTTTGTAAGAATGTAGAAATGGCGAATATGTTGACTAAAAAATTGGATACTTTTAATGTAAAAAGGCAAGATATTGAAAAAAGAATATATGAAGAGGCTGTAAGTATAATTGAGAGTCAGAATTTAAATGAAAAAAATACAATAATTGTAGCAGGAGAAAATTGGCACCACGGAGTAATTGGAATAGTTGCATCAAAAATCACAGATTTATATTTCAAACCAAGTATACTATTATGCAAAGAGGGAGAAGAAGCAAAGGGTTCAGGAAGAAGTATACCAGGATTTGATTTACATGATGCTTTAATGAAATGTTCTGATTATATAGAAAAATTTGGCGGTCATAGTATGGCAATAGGCATAACTTTAAAAAATAGTGATATAGAAAGATTTTCTGAAAAATTAGAAGAAGTTGCAGAAGATGCACATATAGAAGAAATTTTACCAGAAATTCAAATAGATGCAAAGATTTCTATTTCAAATATAAATAAAGAGATGGTAGAAAGTTTATCTGAATTAGAACCTTTTGGAGAAGGTAATAAAATGCCAGTATTCGCATTTAAGAATTTAAAGATTGATTCAATAAGAGCATTAACAGAAGGAAAGCATTTAAAACTTACATTAAAAGAAGGAAATACTATAGTAAATGCAATTGGTTTTAATATGGGAAATTTAGCAGAAGATTATAGAATAGGAGATAAAATTGATGTAGCTGGAACACTAGAAATAAATAGTTTTAATGGTGTAGAAAGTATACAAATAAATCTTAAAGATATAATGAAATCTGTTGAAAAATAACAAAAGTAAAGGGGTGTATGATATGCAGGAAGCAAATAAAAATATTACAATTCAAGATGTAATAAATAAAAGGAAAGAACATTCAAGAAGAGTAAACACAAAATTAATAATGAAGGCATATGAATTAGCGGCAAATAAGCATAAAGACCAAAAAAGAGGGTCAGGTGAACCCTATATAATTCATCCATTAAATGTTGCATATATTTTAGCTGATACAGGATTAGACGAAAGTACAATTTCTGCAGCTTTATTACATGATATTGTAGAAGATACAGATGTAACAGATGCAGATTTAAGAAAAGAATTTGGTGATGAAATAGCAGATATGGTTGCAGGTGTTACTAAGCTTGGAGAAGTTCAAATATTTTCTGTTGAAGAAAGACAAGCTGAAGACTATAGAAAAATGTTTTTAGCAATGGGAAAAGATATTAGAGTTATATTAATAAAGCTTGCAGATAGACTTCATAATATGAGAACTCTAAAATATTTAAGACGTGATAGACAAATTGCAAATGCAAAAGAAACTATGGAAATATATGCCCCTCTTGCAAATAGATTAGGTTTATATTCTATGAAATGGGAATTAGAAGATTTAGGTTTTAAATATCTATACCCAGAAGAATATCATGAACTAGTAGAAGGAATCGATAGAAAGAGAGAAGAAAGATTAAAATTCATAGATAAAATCATGGATGATATTAGAGTAGCTCTAAAAAAGCAACATATAGAAGCAGAAGTAACAGGAAGAGCAAAGCACTTATATAGTATTTATCGTAAAATGAAAAGAGATAATAAAACATTAGACCAGATATATGATTTATTTGCTTTAAGAATATTAGTAAATTCAGTAAAAGATTGTTATGCAGCACTTGGAGTTGTGCATGAATTATATAGCCCTATGCCAGGAAGATTTAAAGATTATATAGCAGTTCCAAAACCAAATATGTATCAATCAATACATACTACATTATTAGGAGAAAAAGGAACACCTTTTGAAGTTCAAATAAGAACATGGGATATGCATAGAGTTGCAGAATATGGTATAGCAGCACATTGGGCATATAAAGAAGCAAGTTATTTTGGTAAAAAACAGTCAGTAAAAGTAGAAGATGATAAATTAGCATGGCTTAGGGAAACATTAGAGTGGCAAAAAGATTTACAAGACCCTCAAGAATTTTTAGAAACATTAAAAACAGAGCTTTTTGAAGATGAAGTATATGTATTTACACCAAAAGGAGCAATTAAAGTATTGCCAAGAGGAGCAACACCAATTGATTTTGCATATACAATTCATGCAGAAATAGGAAATCATATGGTAGGATGTAAAATTAATAGTAAAATGATGCCAATAATAACACCGCTAGAAAGTGGAGATATTATAGAGATACTTACATCAGAAAATTCAAAAGGACCTAGTAGAGATTGGCTAAAATTTGTAAAAAGCACAACTGCGAAAAACAGAATAAAAAGTTGGTTTAAAAAGGCACAAAAAGAAGAAAATATTGAAAAAGGAAAAGACTTAATAGAAAAAGAAATAAAAAGAATTGGATATCAACATAGTGATTTATTTAAAAATCAATATATAGAACCAATGTTAGAAAAATATAAATATAAAACATTAGAAGAAATGTATTCAGCAGTAGGATTTGGAGCAAATTCAGCAGTTAAAGTAATTGCTAGAGTATTACAAGAATATAAGAAAGACCACAAAGAAGAAGATATAGAGGAAAAAATGAAAGAACTTGCACAAGTGCAAAAAGAAAGAAAAACAAAACCATCTAGTGCAGGTGTTGTAGTTAAAGGAATAGATAATTGTTTAGTAAAGCTTTCTAAATGTTGTAATCCATTACCAGGAGATGAAATAGTAGGATATATAACAAAAGGTAGAGGAGTATCAGTACATAGAAGAGACTGTCCAAATGTAAAAGATTTATTATCTGAAGAAAATAGAATGATTGATGTTGAGTGGTATAAAGCAGCAAAAGAAACATATACTGTTGAAATAGAAGTTTTAGCAAATGATAGAAGCGGATTATTAGTAGATGTTTTAAATGCGATTAAAGAAACAAAGGCAAAATTGATGGGTGTAAATACAAAAACAACAAAAGAGAGAATTGCAATTATGGATGTAACTGTTGAAGTAGAAGATATTCAAGAATTAAATCGAGTACAAAAATCTATTAGAAAAGTTGATAGTGTCTACGAAGTAAGAAGAAAGAAATAGTGAGAAAGCAGAGCGAAAGGAATGAAATTTTAAATGATACTAAAGAGATTAAAAATTCAAACATGGATAGCAGAACCTACAAATTGTTATATCATATTTGATGAGGACAGTAAAGAAACAATGTGTATTGACCCAGCAGGTAATGTTTCTGAAATAGTAGATATGATTCAAAATATATTAAAAGGAAAATTAAAATATATTTATCTAACACATTGTCATAGTGACCATATTTTAGGTGTTATGGAATTAAAAAATAGGCTTGGAGGTAAAATTTTAATACATAGAAAAGATGCAGAAAATTTAAATAATCCAAATGTTAACTTATCAGAATATTTAGATATACCAGAAATAGTTTTAGAAGCTGATTCAAGAATAGATGACCAAGATAAAATACATCTAGGAAATCTAGAATTTGAGGTTATACATACTCCAGGTCATACATCAGGAGGAACATCGTTATATTGTGAAAAGGAAAAATGTCTATTTTCAGGTGATACAATGTTTTGTGGAACTTGGGGAAGAACAGACTTACCAACATCAAGTTTAGAAGAAATAATGGGCTCTATAGTAGATAGATTATTAAAATTGCCTGATGATGTTATTGTATATCCAGGTCATGGAAAATCTACGATGATAGGAGCAGAAAAAAATATTTATATAGATTTAAAGCCAAAACAATTTTAGAGCGAAAATCAGGCGAACATTGGGAACACTCCTTTTTGTTCGGATAAAAAGAAAATCAATTTTTCTCTATCCGAACAAAAAGGCGTGTCCCAAATGTTCGAATTTTATTTGATAAATTATTGTATAATTAAAAAAAAATATCATATAATGTTTTTGTAAATATATAAACATATAAAAATAGAGGGATAAACATATGAAAAATGATTTAATAGAGAAAAAGTTAAATTTAATACAAAAATTAAGAATAAATCTAGCTACAAGATTTCCAAGAAAAGGTAAATTTTTCTCTTATCCAGATTATGTTAGAGATGCTAAAGAAGTAATAAATGCATATTTTGAAAAAGGTTATGGAAAAGAATTAATACAAGAATTAGAAAGAGAAGATTATGGTAGATTAGCAGAAAGTTTTGGGCAAAGAGAAAATATATATGAGCATATGAGTGATGATGAGAAAAGAGATTTATTTGAAGGTTATGGGAACAAAGAAATATTGCTATGTGTAGATAAAAAGAGTTTATTAAGTGGATATAGTTTAGAAAGTAGCGATTATAAATATTTATACTTAAGAACAAATGATATGGATTATTTGATGGGCTTGAGTAAAGAGGCTAGAGGAAGACAAGAGATATCAGAGTTAGTACGAGAGGGGCAAATTCCACAAGAACAAGTTGAAGCATTATATGATAGGACAAAAAATAATACTTTTCTTCCATTTTTACCAGAGAAAAAAATTCTTCAATTGGGAATTGATGGTGAGCTGAAGAAGGATGATTATAAAAAACTAAATACAATGGGAGATTTATTGAAGGCTAAATTAGTTTATCTAAATCCAAAAGCATTTTTAGATTTGAATATTCAAGATGAAGAGGTATTAAGTAAATTAGCTAGAAAGGTCGATTTAAATGAAGTTATATCAACAATTAATAGTTCAGAAAGGACAGAATTTATAAATTCCCGAGAAAATATTTTAAAATATCTAGATAAATCCAATATTCAAAAATATGTAGTTGATATAATTAAGCAATCAAAAAACAATCCTGAAGCAGTTATTAATCTAGGTAGTACTTTGGTTAATAAAGGAATTCCAAGTGAATTAATTGAGTCTATAAATTTAAAATATGCAATAACTGGAAAATATGAATTTTATTTAGGTGTAGGAAGAAATATAATAGAGCGAAATTTTCAAGGAAAAGATGAAAGTGAAATAACAGATATAAAAAAAGCATTTGAAGAATGTATTGGAAAGAAGACTGGGAATGAAAGAGAAGATATTAAAATAGAGCAAGAAGTAACTGAAAAATATTTTAATATATTGAAATTATTAAATAACGAGAGAGTAATAGAAAGAGTTTCTAAAGAAGATATCATTAATTATATGGATAGTAATATGAGTTATGAGAGCATTTGTAATATAGTTGAAAAAGCTTATGGAGAAAAGGCGGTATCTATCTTAAGAGAAAGACCAGGATTAGGAATTATAGATATACCGAATTTTGATATTTTCGAACCAGAAATAATGGACTTAATAGGTTATGGTGGAGTACATACGTATTTAACATATTTTATGGAATCAAAAGATGTTATAACAGAAATGGTAGAAAATCCAAAGATGATAGAAGAATATAAAAAATATAGAGATGTAGTAAAAGATTTTTATCCACCATCTGCAATAGGTTTGGAAGATACTATGTTAAGTTTTAGAAGACATTATGATTTATTAAGTCAAACATTTGAAGGTGAAATTACAGATGAATTAAAAGAAAATATATTATTGATGTTAAGAGATGAAGAATTTTTTGATAATGATATGGAAGTTGGGAATGTTGATATAGATAATAATAAAAGAATTCCTAAACCAAAAAAAATAACAACAGTTGAACAATTAAGTAAATATAAAGAAATTAGAAACGCAGAATATGATAATCTTATAAGAAATTCTAAAACAGATCAAAAAAGAAAATTAATTTTAGCAAAATATTTTGGATATATTTCTGATTCTCCAGGTGAATATAATGATTATGACCATAAAAAGTTTTTAGAGGATTATTTAACTTTTAATAGAACTGAATTTTCAGATTATGAATTAGATAGTATAGAACTTTATGATATAATTTCTGGAATTAATGATGATCAAGTATTAGAAATGTTTAATGAATATTTAGAGCAGAGTCAAGTCATATCTCCTGTTGATATGAAGTCAATAGATTCAAAAGTTATTGAAAGTTATAAAAAAGAATATTTAGATTCTATTTTATCAATTCAAGAGGCTGAAAGGATGATTAATTCAGATAGGAAATCTGAAAAATATATAGAAAAAAGTGACGGAAGAAAGATATATAAAGATAGAATTGTTTCAGGTAAGGATACTTTATATAATAGATTATCTAAAAATGGAGAGTTAATCCAATTAATACAAACATCTGCAGGAAAGAAATATAAGTGTGGAAATCGTAGTTATGAAATTAGAGTTGATGAAGATGGAAAAGAAATAGAAGAAGGAAATAAAGATGTATTAGAATTATTTGAAGATGGACAGGTGCTCGAAAATTCAATGGTAGTTGAAGATGGTGATGTAGAAATATATGAATTATATGATGTAGATAAGCAAATATCAGTACATGCAGTTAGACAATTTACATCAGCTGATTTTGTAAAAGAACATCCAGAATTAGGTATCACACGTTATGGAGGAGCTTATGAATTGGAAAATAATGATGCAGAAATAAGAATTATGATGGAGAAAAATTTAGAACATGGAATTGCTTCAAGATCTATGTATTATGCATTTGATACTGAAGCACTTAGAGTAGAAGTAGGATATGGATATACAAGTTTAGATCCTAACTCAATTATAGGTTTTTATATTGGTGATGCTAGAACATCACATGGTTTGAAGAGATTAAGAGTTTCAATGAATACTTTGAAAAATAGTGAAATTTTATCAGCATCAAAAAAGGCTCCAAGATCTAGTGAAATTGCAACTTTAAGATATGAGTATGATATATCAAAAATTAATCCTAATACAAGAGGTGGAAGAAATGAGATGGATTTTATTTTGGCAATGAATGATTTAAAAGAAGCAAAAAAACATGCAATTGCATTTTCTAAACCAATAATACATGTAAATAGTCAAAAACAATTAACAAATTCAGAAAGACCTAAAGTAAGGCAAGAAAGAGAAAAAAGTGAATTTATTCAAAATATGGAAAAGATTGCAGATGGAGATGAAAGATGATGAGTGATAAAGAAAAAGAGGAAAGATTGAATAATACTATATTAATTCTAAAGGATGTTTTAGAAAAGAATAATAAAAAAGATAGTGAAGAGTATGAGAGAATACAAAAATTGTTGAAAAAGAGAAAGCTGAAATAAATGTTTAATTATTTAGCGAACATTAGGGACACGCCTTTTTGTTCGGATAGAAAAAATAATTTTTTATCCGAACAAAAAGGCGTGTCCCTAATGTTCGACATTAAAAAATTGACAATTTTATGTAAATATGATATTCTAAAGTATGTAAACTTTTTAGTTTATAAGATAACATATATGTTATCCAAAAATTATAATCGAAAATCGAAAAGCGAAAGAAAAGGAGAAAAAAGATGAACAGATTTAAGAGCTGGAAGAAAATGATGGATTTTTATGGTATTACAGAATTTCGGAAAGAAAACCCGAATGGCATATGGCATATGAAGAAATCAAGGAATATATCTTTTGAAGTTACAACAGATGGAGATATGGTAGAAACAAAATTGCGCCAGTTAGACTCTAATGTAAAAATAACCAGTATTGCATTAGATATAAGTAATGCAACATGGATGATGATTTACAGAAAAGATATTACTGGAGTTCAGAGAATTTTTCTTACTGAAGAAGAGAAAATAGCTAATCTAATTGATCTTCCGAAGGTAAATGAAAAAGAGATGAATAGGATTGAAGCAAAGCTGAAACCTTTTGAGGAAAAAAGTTATTACTCATTAATTGAATTAGAACGAGAAATTAATTTAAGATTGGGTAAAACAGCGTATAATTTAAAAAACAGAAGGATGCAGCGTGAAGTGTCAAGCATAAGGCGGATTCAGTATGATTCTTTTCCATATCCTCATTTGGAAACAGGAGAGTATAAAGGTACAATTCTTTTACCAGGTATGAATACTATAATGATTTCTAAAATATATGCAGATGTGAGAAATTTTAGATATAAGTCAATTTCGGAAATGATGATGTCATTAAGAAGATATGTACCTGAATGTAAGTTTCCGGTGTATAAGATAAAAATTTCTAAAAAAGACACGATGAAAGGAACATTTTTCTTGGACTTGGAAATGTTTTATGAAGGATGTGAATACTTCCACACATATACTAATTTTTGGGAAGTAAATAAAGAGTAAAATTCGATTATAATTTTGAATAGAAAAAGTGAGGATGTTCTTTCCTCACTTTTTTTGATAATGTATTAAAAAAGAGTTAATTGAAAAATTAAATGCAATTTCAAAGAATTAAATGTAATTTTATTAATAAAGGGTCAATTGAAAAAGTAAAATATATTTAGAAAAAGTAACTTCTAATTACCAGTTAAATGCTATTTAAAAGGATTTAA
>CALXJT010000026.1 GCA_944388695.1 uncultured Clostridia bacterium | reverse complement strand
AAAATCAAAAATATAAAACGAGAATATAACAACACTTTTTAGAAAAAAGTTGTTGCATTGGCAATGAAAATTTTGCAAGTCATATGAATACAATAAAAGTCATAGAAATAGCTTGCTTTTTTTAAAAAAGTAAGCTAAAATACTATAATGAATAAAAATGTAGGAGAGGATAAAATGTCTGATAAATTAATTATAGTAGAGTCACCGGCGAAGGCAAACACTATAAAAAAATTTCTTGGAGGAAACACAAAAGTAGTAGCCTCAATGGGACATATAAGAGATTTACCAAAATCTAAAATGGGAATAGATATAGAACATGATTTTGAACCACAATATATAAATATTAGAGGAAAAGGTGAATTAATAAAAAAATTAAAAAAAGATGCTAAAGAAGCAAAAAAAATATACCTTGCAACTGACCCTGACCGTGAAGGAGAAGCAATAGCATGGCATTTAGCCAAAATATTAGAAACAGACAAGGACAAAATAACAAGAGTAACATTTAATGAAATAACAAAAACAGCGGTACAAAAAGCAATAAAAGAATCAAGAGATATAGATATAAATTTAGTAGATGCACAGCAAGCAAGAAGAGTATTAGATAGAATTGTAGGATATAAAATAAGTCCAGTATTATGGAAAAAGGTAAAAAGAGGATTATCAGCAGGTAGAGTGCAATCAGTTGCGGTAAAATTAATAGTAGATAGAGAAGAAGAAATAGAAAAATTCATACCAGAAGAGTATTGGAATATATATGCAATATTAAATGACAAAAATTCAAAAAAAGATTTTGAAGCAAGATTTTATGGAAAAGACGGTAAAAAGCAGGAAATACATTCACAAGAAGAGGTAGACAAAATATTAAAAGATATAGAAAAAGCAAAATATATTGTAACAGAAGTTAAAAGAGGAGAAAAGAAAAGAACACCTGCACCACCATTTACAACAAGTACAATGCAACAAGAAGCATCAAGAAAATTAGGATTTACATTAAAAAAGACAATGTCAATAGCACAAGGACTATATGAAGGAGTAAAAATCCCAGAAAGAGGAACAGTGGGTCTAATAACATATATGAGAACAGACTCAACAAGAATATCAGAAGAAGCAAGAGCTTCAGCAAAAGAACAAATTCTAAAACTTTATGGTGAAGAATATTACGAAAATAGATATTATAAAACAAATAAAGAAGCACAAGATGCCCACGAAGGTATAAGACCAACATATATTGATATAGAGCCAGAAAGCATAAAAAATGATGTAACAAAAGACCAATACAAGTTATATAAATTAATATATAATAGATTTATGGCAAGTCAAATGAAATCAGCAATATATGACACAATGGCAGTAACAATAAAAGCAAATGAATATGACTTCAAAGCAAATGGACAAAATCTAAAATTTAAAGGATTCATGACATTATATGTAGAAGGAACAGATGAAAAAGTAGAAGAAGAAAAAGGAATGCTTCCACCATTACAAGAAAATCAAGAAGTCAAATTAAAGAAAATAGAACCAAAACAAAGCTTTACAGAACCACCTGCAAGATATACAGAAGCAAGCCTTGTAAAAGCATTAGAAGAAAAAGGAATAGGAAGACCAAGTACATATTCACCAACAATAACAACAATTTTAGCAAGAAGATATATAGAAAAAATTCAAAAACAATTACATCCAACAGAACTAGGAAAAGTAGTAAATAAATTATTAACAGAATATTTTAGTGATGTAATAAATGTAGAATTCACAGCAAAAATAGAGAATGAATTTGATGAAATAGCAGAAGGAAAAGAAGAATGGAAAAAAATGATAAGAGAATTCTATGGACCTTTTGAAGAAGAAATAGAAAAAGTAGAAAAAGAACTAGAACATGTAAAACTAGAAGATGAAGTATCAGATGTAAAATGTGAAAAATGTGGAAGAATGATGGTATATAAATATGGAAGATATGGAAAATTTCTAGCATGTCCTGGATATCCAGAATGTAAAAATGCAAAACCTATTATAGAAACAATAGATGTACCATGTCCTAAATGTGGAGGAGTAGTTCAAGTAAGAAAAACAAAAAGAAAAAGAAATTATTACATATGTGAGCATAATCCAGAATCATGTGACTATATATCATGGAACAAGCCTAAAGAAGGTGAAAAATGGAATCCAGAAGAAGCGGAAGAATTTAAAAAAGAAGCAGAGAAAGTTAGGAAAACAACAAAAAAAACAACAAAAAAAACTACGAAAAAAACAACAAATAAGGCAACCAAAAAGACAGCAAAAAGCACGGATAAAAAAGAAACAAACAAATAAAATAAGAAATAATGAAAAATATATAATATACTAATACTGTAAATAGGAGAAAAAGATAAATGAAGAAATATAAATTAGAAATAACAGTATTTATAAGTGGAGCTCTAACAATGGTATTAGAGCTCATTGCATCAAGAGTACTATCACCATATGTAGGAAGTTCAAACCTTATTTGGACTACAATAATAGGAATAATGCTAACAAGTATGAGTATAGGATATTGGATAGGAGGAAAAATAGCTGACAAAAACAAAGAAAATGATATAAATATACTATCAATATTTCTAATTATTTCTGCAATAGCAACAAGTTTTATACCGATATTAGAAGTTGAATTTATAGATAGATTAGCAGGAATATCAGACAATTTGATACTTGTTTCAATAATATGTGCAACAATAGTATTCGGAATACCAAGTTTTTTACTAGCAGCTGTATCACCAATAGCGGTAAAAATCAAAAACAGCAATATAGACAATGTAGGAACAACATCAGGGAAAATATCAGCATTATCAACAATAGGAAGTATAGTAGGAACATTTCTAGCTGGGTTTGTTTTAATACCTAATTTTGGAGTAAGAAACATAATATTAGGATGTTCAATAATATTATGGATATTATCAGCTTATTTATATAATAAGAAAAGCAAAAAATATTATTTATTAATAATATTAGAATTAATAATAATCATAGGATTATCAATAATAGGAAAATATCTCTTCAAAATAGAAAATCCAGAGATAGTAAAAGATGTAGACTCTGAATACAGTAGAATCTGGGTAGAAGAAGAAACAAATGGAGAAGAAAAATATAAAACATTAAGAGTAGATACAGGATTAGAATCAAATGTAAATATAGAAACAGGGGAGATGGCAGCAAAATATCTATCATATTATGATTTATTTGAATATTATAAAAAAGACGCACAAAATGCACTTATGATAGGTGGAGCAGCATACACATATCCCATGCACTATTTAAACAAATATCCAGACAAAAAAATAAATGTTGTAGAAATAGATGAAAAAATGGCATCAATAGCAGAAGAAGAGTTTGGGTTAGACAAAGACAATCCAAACCTAAAGCTAACAACACAAGATGGAAGAAGTTTTCTAAACTATAATCAAGAAAAATATGATGTTATATTTATTGATGCATTCAAAGGAACTAGTGCACCATTTGAATTAACAACATATGAGGCACTAAAAAACGCTTATAATAATTTAACAGAAAATGGGTTAGTAATGACTAATGTAATATCAGCATTAGAAGGAAAAGATTCAGAATTTATAAAATATGAATATAGTACATATAAAGCTGTTTTTGATGATGTAAAAGTTTTTAAAGTATTTTCTGGAGTAGATGATCAAACTATCCAAAACATCATATTAATAGGAGTCAAGGGAGAACCAGAAATAAATCAAGAAAAAGAAGAAGAATATAAAGAATTATTAAACACAGAAATAAAGGATTTTACAAGCGATAAATCAGTTATAACAGATGATTATGCTCCAATAGGAGATTAGAAAATTATATTTTATTTTGTAGATATTTTATAAAAATTAATATGGAAAAGACTAACATTTTTGCCCTGTTAGTCTTTTTCAAGTGTTACATTTTCACAAATGTTATACATCAAATTAACTTGCTTATAACCGTCTAAACTTATTCAAATTGGAGGCGACACCCGGATTCGAACCGGGGATCAGAGTTTTGCAGACTCGTGCCTTACCACTTGGCTATATCGCCATCTAATAAATTATATGCACTATCATAATAAATAGTACCAAATTTTATGGAGCGGGAAACGGGGCTCAAACCCGCGACCTTCGCCTTGGCAAGGCGACGCTCTATCAACTGAGCTATTCCCGCAAATGTAAAACATTTTTCCCACTGCATTAACTATATTAACAAATTTTTATTGGATTGTCAAGGCTTTATTTTCTATTTTTAATTAAAATGAGCAGTTATTGACAAAAAGCCAATAACCGCTCTGGACAAAATTAACAAAATACAAAACTTATTATAACAGAAAAAAACAAAAAAAGAATAATAAAAATAAAATAGCATGTCACTTATTTACATAAAACGGCACAGCCAAAAAATAAAAAAATGACAAAAGTAAAACTAATAATGCTAGTAAGAAAATAATTAAGAAATAAAGGTTAGAAAAAAAGCAAAAAAATTATATTTTAAACTAAAAAAATAACAAAAAGGTCCAAAAAAAATATATAACAATCAAAAACAGCAAAAAACACCAAAAATCAAACAAAAATAGATAAGAAAAAACAAAATAATAAAAAAAATAAAAAAATATCGCAAAAAATGAAACCAAAACACCCTCCAAAATACTCTTATAATAAGAGGGATATTTTTTAAGTCTTTTGGAAAAAAGGAGAAAAGCGATGAAAGATTATAAAATAAGAAATGAAGAAGACTTCATGGAAGAAATCGGGAAAATGCGAAATGAACTATTAAAAGTTGCCAGAGTATATCTTGCAAAAGAAGAGGATGCAGAAGACATAGTAAGTGAAACAATAATAACAGCATTTACATCAATAAGAGAATTGAAAAATGAAAGAGCATTAAAAAAATGGATAATGACAATATTAGTAAACAAATGTAAAAAATTTTATAAAAGAAAGGAGAGAGGAGAATATGAAGAAAGTTTTGAGCAGTTAGAAAGAATAGAGTCACCTAACAGACTAATAAATGTAGATGACGAAATAGACTTTAACATAAGAATAAATAGTTTTGAAGCTGATATCAAATTAATAATGTATCTATTTTATAAGGAAAGATATAAAATTAGTGAAATAAGCGAGATAACAGGCATAAACGAAAATACAGTAAAATCAAAACTATCTAGGAGCAGAAGAAAAATTGAACAAAAAGAAATAAGAAAACAAGAAAATAGAGAGCAAAAGATTTGAAACTATAAAGAAAAAAGATTTTAATAAAAAAAGAATAACAAGAGATGTAAACTTCCATAAAAGAAAAATAAAACAAAAGATTTAAACTCCCAAAACCAAAAATTAATCTTCGAGAGATACACAAGAAATCAAAATAGAAAAGAAGAATTATACTTAAAATGAACACAAAGGATTTGACATAAAAATAAGAAACAAAAGAAAAGTAAGGTAAATAAAAAATAAGAAAAAAGTTTCCAAAAGTAAAATCATTTGATATAATATACGTAATTAAATAAAATTATCTGTATGAGGAGAATGCAATGGAGAATCTAGAGGAACTAGAAGAACTAATAAAAAAGGCACAGAATCAAAAAGGTAATCCTGAAGAAGCAGAAAAAGCATTTATAGAATTAGTAAAAAAATACCAGAACAATTTATACGGATTAGCTTTAGTACTAACACATAATATAGAGGACACAGAAGATTTAGTACAATCAACAATAGGGAAAGCATTTTGTAAAATATCTCAAGTAAAAAGTGCAAAAACATTTAAAAGATGGATTGAAACAATACTTATAAATAAATGGAAAAAACAGAGAAAGAAACGAAAAAGAATAAGAGAAGTTCCACTAGAATATTACGATGAAAGTAAAATAAATAGTTCAAGTGAAATACAAGAACTGGAATCAGCACTAGATTTTGACATTCTGATAGAAACAAATGAAGAGGCAGAAATAGATGATAAGATTCTATTGATTCTATATTACAAAGAAGGATTCAAATTAAAAGAGTTGAGCGAAATGCTAGAAATAAATTATCAGGCATTAAAATCTAGAATTCAAAGAATAAGAGAAGAATATAGAGAACTATTGGAGGGAAAAGCATATGGATAAAATAGACAAATACATAGAAGAACTAGTCAACCGAGAAATACAAGAACCAGATAGATATAAAAAAGTCGTAGAAAATGCATTAAAGCATCCACGAGCAAGAATAAGAATATATAAATATCAAGTATTAAGAGTGCTATCAGTAGCATGCACAGTAACAATAATGATAGGGGGAACGGCATTTGCTGGTGTGATTGCATATAAGAAAGTATGGCAAGAGCCAGAAGAATACAGTTATCAAGAATTACAAGAAATGTTAGCAAATGTAGAAATACCAAAAAGCGATAGAGAAGGATTATTAACAGAAGATGAAGCAAAAGAAAAAGCATATGAAATATTAAATAATCTAGGATATGAAAATCAAGAGATAATATCATTAGAATTAAAAAAAGATATTAACCAAGAGGGCGGAGAATATTACTCAATGAAGACAGATACAAATGAAGAAAAAGGATATGATATAAAAATAAATGCCAGAACAGGAGAATTAAATTCATTTACTGATAAAGAACTAGTATATAAAAATATATCTATAGATACTATAGAAGATGATACAGCAAAACAATATGCAAATAAAATATTAGCAGATTCAAACTTTGACGAAAACAATTATAAATTTGCTTGTTGTGAGGAGATTGATTATATATCTGAAAAAGAACCTATAGAGATGTGGAATGCAAAATATTATAAAGAATATAATGATGTATATAATCCGTATGAATCCGTAAATATAAACTTTTTAGTAAGTAATGGAGATTTAGAAATTGAGTCAATAACAAAAGAAAGTAATGGAGAATATGCAGGAAATCCAGTTGAAATAAGTAAGGAAGAAGCAGTAGAAGTTGCCAAGAATAAAGAGATGGAATTTACAAGTAATGAGATTAGTAGTGTTACGGTTGAGTTGGGGATTAGGAAGATGAATGCATACATATACAAATTGGAAAATAATATGCAAATACAGAACAATAATATAGATAATCACATAATAGATACTATAGATAGTGAAGAAGCAAGAAATGTATGGATTATAACAATAAAGCATAATAAAAATGAAGAAACGAATAGTGATTTAGATAGAATAAAAGGGAAAAGTAAAAAATATTACATAGATACAACCACAAAAGAAATATTAGGAGGAGAAGAGTTAATAAAATAATAAAGATAATGAGAAAACTACACATAAAAAAGATTTCTATGTGTAGTTTTCGAAATAATCTAAAAAAACTAACTATAATAAAAATTAATAGATATCATAGTTATAAGCAACATGTGCCTTTCTATAAATGCCAGGAGGATTGGCTATACTGCTAGCATCAAAGAAAAGCTGAATTTTCTGTCCTTGAGACACAGGACAAGACACAGCAAAAGGTGTACTTCCAGACCGATCATCAACGGCAATTGTACTACTTAAAATACTACCAGAAGTTGATTGGATTCTTACAGTAAGTTTTATTGGGCTAGCCGAAGCATATCCATCCGCACCGTAAAAATTACCAGAAATCAACAATGTTCCGGAATTTCCCATTGTTTTTACAGGAGTAGTATTATTGTTTGTAAAAGTGTATTCTCCTCCAAAGCCTGAACCATACCATGTCTCCGTACCTGCATAAAGCCCAACCTCAGACAGAGTTGAAAGGTCGCTATAATAAGCTTTTTCAACCGCATCAAAGACGAGCTTGTTTTCAGGCTCAACAGTTATCTCCTGCACAGGTTGAGCAGTTTCTGCGGTTTCATTTTCAGCAGCCATAACTGGAGTAGCTGAAAATACAGCAGATGCACACACAAAAGTTGCAGCTCCTAAACCTAAAGCCATCCGCTTAAGGTTTTTTGATTTCATTCTTCCCATAATGTTTTCCTCCTTTTGAAAATGAAATCAATTTATAGTTACATATCTAAAATCACAACTTAATGTGATAATAGAACATAAAAAATACGATAAATTACGAAAAAAATTCTAATATTGTTCAAAATTATTCGACAAAAAATATAAAAAAGTCAAAAGAAGTGAAATATAATGAAAGTAAAAAGGAAGAAATAAGAATAAAATTTAGAACATAAAATAGATATAAATTTACAAAAGGATATAATTAAAATTAAAAATATAAATAGTACCATTTCTAACATAAGACCAAAAACAAAAGTTAAAAATGGTACTAAAGAATAAAAATATATAATTAGATATTATTTAAAATTGTATAAATTACTTCCTTAACAGTAGGTTTTTCAAAGGTATTATAGTGAAAATAATTCAAAAGGACAGTTTTATCGCAATCTTCAATCATATGTTTTGTAGCTTGAGCTATGTCACACTTTATCGTATTAGGTTTTTTATTATATCTTTCTGCAAGAATTGGATAAACATCACGTTTCAAATTATCATAATTAAGATTATTAAGACGGAAGTTATAAAGTTCATAAATAAGCTCTAATAGATATTTAGAACCGTGAAGTGAAAAATTAAAATGTAAACGTTGCAATTCATTTCGAATTTTATTTTGAACTTGGTTTAAATCAAGTTTATAAATCTTATCTACGGCTAGTTGTTCTAATCTATCAAGAAGAATTTGCATTTCAACAGGCTTTCTATAACAAATATTAACATACTTACTGCTCACTGCATTATAAGCAGAAACATCTCTGTTACATAATAGAACAATAGAATTCTCATATTTCTCAATATTATTTTTTCCTATGTAATTAAGAATATTATAACTAGTAAAGCCGGGTAAATTCAAATCCAATAAAATAATATCTGGATCTTCTCCTTTTATTAATTCGATAGCTTCTTCCTCATTAAATGCTATAGAATGTAGTTTAACATTACGTCCGCATTTACACACATAATTCAAAATATTTTTACATTGCTCCGCGTCGTTTTCAACAATTAATAAATTAACCATAATTTACCTCCTCTATATATAAAGAGTCCAAAAACGACAAAAAGGTTTCAAAAATTAAAGAATTTTTTAAAAAATTTTTTCGAAAATAGAAAAAAGCCTGAAAAATAAAGGATTTGAGAAATAAAAAAAATTTTATCAAACAAGAACTAATAATATCACACAAAAAAATTAACACACAATTAGTTTTATATAATTTATCATAATAGAATTAAAAAGAAAATAAAAAATAAGTATAATAAAATTAAAAGATTAATTCTACCATACTTAAGTCTAAATTATACTTCTGAATATCTAAATTTTCAAAATAATTGTCAACAGTCTAACTTATACTCAATACATTAAGCATATGATGTAATTTTATAAAAAATTTCATATGCTTAAGTCTAAAGTATATTAAAATAATCTAATCAACTTCCTTAAAGAAATCATACTCACTACCAGAAGTATCATTTTTCAACTGATATAAATACCCATTATACAAAGTACCATCACTAGAATTTAAATCTGTATCCAAAGTCGCATGATAAATAAAATTATCATCATCATAATTTTTAATATGGATATCAAAAGTTAAAACATAACTAATATCATCCAAATTAACAGAAGCCTGTTTTAAAAGTTGACCATTAAATACAAGAGAATTAACCTGGTCATTAACAGAAAAATTTTGAACAATATCTCTATGAACAAAACCAAGAGATATTGGATTAGAGCAATCTGTATAGAATGTTGGAGCAGAATAATCTGCACTTTCGTTTTGTTCATTTGTATTAATAATATTAAAATCAATACGTCCATTTTCAGGTGCACTTAATACAGAGAATTTACCAAAATCATTCAAATTCTTGTAATTCAAATAAGAAGAACCGTCAGTAGAATTCATAGTAACTTGAATATTATCGATATACATTTCTTTAACAGTATTAGTAGTAGTTAAATCACTAATATAACTTGTATTATCAATAGTTATAGCAATATCTGAATATTGGCAAATACTTAAATCTTGTAAAGATTGATTAGAGCTATTATCAATAGCATCAGCACTGTTATATAACAAAATTCTACTAATACGAAAAACTGAATTCTGATTTTGATTAGCTATTTGTAAAGATGTCTTAAAAAATTCATCTCTTGCATAACTAGCATAAAAGAGATATGCATAACACAAAACGGCTAATATTAGAACAATAATTAGAAATGCAAGTAGTAATTTATCATGTTTCACTTTTAATTTTTTCATAAAATTTCATCCCTTGTATACATATTTAGGTTTTTATAAAGGATTAACCTATAAACCAGAAGATAAATGTAAATAATATTTATTCAAATAATTTTACTTTTAAATCCAAAATTTTTATTATACAATAAAAAATATTAAACAATGTAAAAACATCTATTAAAATAGAACGTCCCCATAATGAGGAACGTTCTTAAATTAATCTAAACGGTTATATAAAAATTCCATATAATTAAATACTTTTGTATGCCAGTCCTCATCACTAGCATATCTTTGGTTAACAGCTTCTAAAGTAGAACCATTATAATATGTAGCAACAGCCACTTCATTATTATATATTTTTGTTCCAGGTGGATTGATATAATATTTTGTTAAAACTCTAGCAACTAAATCAATACCTTCAGAATATGATGTGAATTCATAAGAAGATTCGTAAGGTGTAGAATCATAAGAACCATATCCAAATAAATTCTTCTTATCTTGAGCAATTTGAGAAGTACCCCAATTGCTTTCATGAATACCTAAAGATGCTAAAAAGATACCATTTATGTTATATTGTTTTTCTACATTATAGAAGACTTCTGCATTATCTTCAAAAATATTATAAGTATCATTTGGTAAATCTTTGAAAATTTTCTGATAATCTTTTAAAGTTAAACCACTAGGTTTATTAAGTTCCATTTCGATATTAATTTTATCCAAAATTCTTTTGATTCTATTTTTCTCTTTAATAGTAGAATTAACTGCAGATGATGTCAAGACATTTGTTGGAAGATATCCTTCAACAGAATCATAAGAAACTTTACACCAATCTTCACTAGGTAATTCTAATAAAGTAACATCAATATATTGTTCAAGCTCTGCAACTTCTTCTGAAGTATCACTTGCTTCTTTTTGTAAATTAGAATCTTTAGTTAAATATAAAGTATCTCCTATATGTGCCTTGATTTTAGCTAAAAATTCAGAAGTTCCAACAGTAATAATTTCAGGTAAATAATCTTTTGTTTTTTCTTCGCTTAAAATATTTTCACTTATAAATTGACCGTTCTCATAAGTTTTTACAACAGTTACATTCTTTTTACCAACTTCCCCTGCCTGAATAGTATTTTTCTCATCTTTTGGTAAATAAGAACAATTTTGATATACAGTTTCAAAAGGAATATCACGTTCTTCTGTCACTTGTTCTTTAACAGTTTCTAAAGATGCATTAGAAACTATAATATTATGAGCATTTAAACGATGTCTATTAATTTCCACTGCAACATCTTCAGAAGAATCATCATAAGAAACTAAATCTGAACTTGCTAACGAATCTTTTGCCATAATTTGATTAGAGAAAACAACAAGTCCAATAGAAACAAGTATTAAAAATATCAAAACACTACCAGATATAGAAATAGCACGACGTTTTGAACTTTTTAATGTTTTTACTTTAGAACGGCGAAAATTAACTTTATGTTTTTTTCTATTCTCCAACATAATTCTATTTTCTTCTTCATAAACAGAACGAGCTTGTTCTAATTCTTTAAAAACATCAGTTAGTTTTCTACCTGAAATCTGATTCTGAAAATTATTATTTTCTTTCATTAAAAAAGCTCCTTTCCGTAAAATAAATTTATACATAAATATTATATAATAATAAAAAAAACTTGTCTACATTTTTTTGAAAAAAATACCTTGCAAATTCTGTAAAATAGTATATAATAGAAGAATAAAGAATAGACAGGAAGAAAAAAATCAAAAAGAAGGGAATTGAGATGAATATAGAGGGATTAGAAAATAATATAGGATATACATTTTCAAATAAAGAATTATTAAAAAATGCACTTACACATACATCATATGCATATGAACATAAGATAAACAGTAATGAAAAACTAGAGTTCTTGGGAGATAGTATTTTAGAGTTCATTTCAAGTGAATACCTATATTCAAAATATACAAACTTAAAAGAAGGAGAAATGACGAAGGTAAGGGCAACAGTAGTTTGTGAAAAGAGTTTACACAAAGTAGCAGAAAGACATAATTTTAGTGATTATATAATGGTAGGAAAATCAGAAAAGCAAACAGGAGGAAATAAAAAACCGGCAATAATGGCAGATAGTGTAGAAGCGGTAATAGCTGCAATATATTTAGATGGAGGAATAGAACCTGTAAAAAAATTCATTATAGAAAATCTAAAAGATGAAATAGAAATAGCAACAAAACATGTAGGAATAAAAGACTATAAAACAGTATTACAAGAAAAGTTACAAGAAAATGGAGACATAAAAATAGAATATAAAATAATAAAAGAAAGTGGACCAGACCATGATAAAAGCTTCGAAGCAGAAGTAGAAGTAGATGGAAAAGTATTAGCAACAGGAATTGGAAAAAGCAAAAAAGAAGCACATATGCAAGCTGCAAAAAAAGCACTTGAGAATTTATAAATCAAAAAAATATTAAAAGATAGGCAGGTGAATTCATGAAAGGAAAGTATGTAATACCAATATTTGTACCACATCTAGGATGTCCAAATGACTGCATATTCTGTAATCAAAAATCTATAAGTGGGCAGAAGAAAAACATGACAAAAGAAGAAGCAAAAAAGATTATAGATGAATTTCTAAAGAATATAAAAGATAAAGAAGCAGAAAAAGAAATAGCTTTCTTTGGACGGAAGTTTTACTGGAATTGAAGTAGAAAAGCAAGAAGAATTATTACAAATGGCATATGAATATGTAAAAAGTGGCGAAGTAAATAGTATAAGAATATCAACAAGACCAGACTACATAGATAAAGAGATATTAAAGCGACTAAAAAAATACAAAGTAAAAACAATAGAATTAGGTGTTCAATCAGCCAATAATTACATATTAAATAGGGCAGAAAGAGGGCATACATTTGAAGATGTAATAAAAGCTTCAAAATTAATTAGAAGGTATGGATTCACATTAGGACATCAAATGATGGTAGGATTACCAGAAAGTACAAGAATAGACGAAATAAATACAGCAAAAGCACTAATAAAATTAAAACCCAAAATTGTGAGAATCTATCCAGTTCTTGTAGTAAAAGGGACAAAATTAGAAGAAGAATATAAAAAAGGAGAATATGAGCCTCTAACAGTAGTACAAGCAGTAGAAACCTGTAAAAAATTAGTTAGGATGTTTGCAGACAAAAAAATAGATATAATAAGAGTGGGCTTACAAAATACTGATGAAATATCAGACCCTAAAAATGAAAAAAGTGAGATAGTAGCAGGTCCATATCACCCAGCCTTTAGACAATTAGTGGAATCAGAAATGTGGTATGATTCAATAGTAGAAAAAATTAAAAAATTAAATGTAAAAGTAAAAGAAGTAGAGGTAACAGTAAACCCAGTTGATAGCAATAATGTAATAGGTCACAAAAAAGAGAATGTATTAAAATTAAAAGATACATATGATGTAGATCTAATTATTAAACAAGATGAAAAAATGAAACAAGGAAAGTCAAAAGTAGAAGTGACAAAGACTTATGAATCATAAGCGGTTTTATGAAAGATTTAGGTAGAAGTAAATATACAGATAAAGAATTGTAATAGTTAATCATAAAAATAAGCAAAGAAATAAAAATAATTTAATAAAAAAGATAGAGAATCTATAAATAGAATAAAATTTTCCAAAAAAGTAAATACTATTAAAAATAGGTGATGAAATGAAAATAGAATTAACTTTAAAGGAAAAATGGAATATTCCTAAAATGATTTTGGAAAGTTTAGAAACTATAATAGGTTCTTTTATTATGGCTGCAGGAACTTCATTATTTTTATTGCCAAATCAATTATCGTCAGGAGGAGTTGCAGGTGTTGCAACAATATTATATTATTTATTAAAAATTCCGATGGGAACTGCAATTCTAACTATAAATATACCATTATTTGCTTTTTCAGCATATAAAATAGGAAAAGGGTTTTTAGTAAAATCTTTAATTGGAACTATAAGTTTTTCAATATTTGTAGATATGTTAGATAAAATACAGCCAATTACAGAAGACAGATTTTTAGCATGTATTTATGGAGGAGTTATAATAGGGCTTGGAACAGCGGTAATACTAAAGGCAAATTCATCAACGGGTGGTTCAGATTTAGTAAGTTATCTTGCTAAAAGTTATAAACCAGAATTAAGAAGTAGTAATGTAATAATTATTATAGATATTGTAATTGTAGTATTAAATGTAATTTTCTTCAGAGAAGTAGAAGTAGGACTATATTCAGCTATTGCTATTTATTTAATGGGAAAAATGATAGATATAATATTTGAAGGTATATATTTTACAAAATTAATTTTTATAATTTCAGATAAAAATGAAAAAATAGCGAAAGAAATTGGAGAAAACTTAAAAAGAGGAACAACTGGATTGATGGGAAAAGGAATGTATACAAATAAAGATAAACTTGTACTAATGTGTGCTACTGCAAGAGGAGATGTTGCAAAAGTTAAAGATATTGCAAGAAAGATAGACCCAAAAAGTTTTATTATAATTACTAATTCAAGAGAAGTCGTGGGACAGGGGTTTAAGTGATAAGTTAGGGAGAATAGGTTACAATATAAAAAACTAAAAAGAACTATAATAATAATGATATCAGGATTTGAGCTAAAAGGATTAAAAGAGTTAGGATATTATACAAAATGGAAATTAATAGAAGTAGAAAATCGAAAGCAGATATTGACAGACCACATAGAGATAGATATAATAGAATTACCAAAGATACATAATGGAAACGCAGAGAAAGAAGACGCATTACTAGAATGGCTATATTTCTTGGAAAATCCAGATTCAGAAGGGGTGAAAAGGATAGTGGAAAAAAATGATGGTGTAAAAAAAGCAAAAGAAAAATTAGAAGAAATAAGTAATGACGAGATAATGCAAAGATTAGCAGATTGGAAAGAAGCAGCAGAGCGTGATGAAATGTCAGTAAGATCAATGGCAATGAGAAGAGGTCTTGAAGAGGGAAGAGAGAAAGGACTTGAAGAAGGAAGAAAAGAAGGAAGAAAAGAGGGAAGAAAAGAGGGAAGAAAAAAAGGTCTTGAAGAAGGCAGAAAAGAAGGAATAGAAGAAGGTAAAAAAGAAGGTAGAAAAGAAGGAAGAGAAGAGGGAAGAGAAGAGGGAATAAAAGAAGGTAAGAAAAAAGCCATATATGAAATAGCTAGAAAAATGAAAAATAAAGATGCAGACATTGAATATATAATGGAAATGACGGGATTAACAAAAGAAGAAATAGAAAAATTATAATTAATAAAAATTTAAATTAAATATGCAAAATAATTAAATTAATAAGAAAAAAGTAAAAAAGAAATAATAAAGTAGAATAAACTATATTATTAGATATCGAACTTCAAATTGTTTTTCATAAACAATATATTGAATAGATAGAATATCAAAAATATAGAATATTCTACTTTTTTTGTTTATATAAAAAATAGATATCAAAGATATATAATAAATTAGTAAAAAAACAGAAATATTAAATAAAAAGATAATCTGAAATAGATTAAAAAATTATATAAAATTTAAAATATTACAAATAAAAATAGCCATAAAAAAAGAGCTAATACAAAGTTCCGTAATAAAAAAGAGAAAACAAAAGAATCAAAAAATCAAGTTATGTTACCAAGTTGTAATATAAATGTTTCTAAAATTTAAAAAAGTTAAAAAACACACTATCCGTAGTAGTTACAAAAATAAGGTAAAAACTACCATAGAGAAGCTATTTACTTACAGTCTCTAGGATATTAAAATAAATATATATAATATATAAACAAAAAGGAGACTGTGAGTATGGGAAAATTTAAAGGGTTATTTAGCAAAAAGTTAAAAAAAGACAAAGAAAAACTAGAAAAAACAGAACAATTAAATGACAAAGCATTGAAAAATGCTGGGCAAAGCAAAATGAATAATTTAAAAACAGCTATTGCACAGAACAAAGTAAAAGTAATATCTAGTGCAACAGCAATCCTAGCAATAGTTGTAATAGCAATTATTGCTATTAACCAAGCAAGTAAAATGCAAAACAATCAAACAGCAATAGGACCAGAGCTAGCAAAAGCAATGACATATCCAGTAATTGAAGATAAAGAGGAAGAAGCATCTGTAGAAGGAACAGAAAATGTTAAATTTGATGCTTTCTTTTTGCGTGATATAAACGGAGACGGATATGCAGAAAGCATAAGAGGAACAAGTAAAGAAATAGGGAAAGAAGATACCTTGTACATGGAATTAAATGTCCAAACAGCAGGGTATTTAAAAGATGCCAAAATAACAGTAAATGGCGAGAATTTCTATTTACAAACATCATTGCCAAAAGATGATGAATTGAAGGACAACTACATAGGAAATAATATAAAAACAATAGAATTTAATGACCTAGCAAATGGTACACAAAAGATGTTAACAGGAATAGTAAGAAGTGGAGACTATTCATATTCATCAAGAAAAGCAGAAGCGATAGGAAATAATATAAATAACTATAGCAAAGTGAATAGTGTAACCCTAACAGGAACATATGTAGCAGAAGACGGAACAGAAACCCAAATAGAAAAAACAGTTGAATTTAATATAGATTGGTATGGAACAACAACAGCAAGAATATATACAACAAATCAAAATAGAAATATAGAAAATGCAATAAATGAAGAAGAAGGAGCAATAAACCTAGATTTCACAGTATATACAGAAGAGACAGAACAAGAATTAATATTAAGCAAAAACCATATAGAGGGAGAAATACCAAGATTAAATGACTATGCACCAGTAGAAGTAATCTACACAGGAAGTAACGGTGTGTTTAATTATGATGCAGAAACAATGACTTTCACATTAGATAGAACAGCACAAACAGATGAAGAAGGAAATGTAACAAGCAGTTTATCAAGAAGTAATAGTTATGGAATAAGAGTAGTATATCCAATAGAGGCATATCAATCATTAGGAACAGAATCAGTGACTTTAAAAATCCCAGTGAAAACATATTATGAAGGATACAATAACCCAAGTGAAGAATTCACAAATCCATATAAATCAAATGTAGCATTAGCAACAATAACAGCAAGTTATGAAAAACCAGTAGAACAAGTATATAATTCATATTTTGATGTAACAGTAGGAAAATATGTATATAACCCAACAGGAAGATACATAGTATCAAAACAAAAACCATTAAAAATATATAACGGACAAAGTGAAGAAGAAAAAGATGACACATATACAGTAACATGGAGAGGATATGTAGGAACAAATGCAAAACTAGATGGAATGGTAATGAAAGAAACAAAAGATGGAGAAGAGCAAGTATCAGACCAATTCATAAAAACAAATTCAACTCAAGAAAGTGTAGATGATGTGGTATCAAATGTAGGAATATACTTTAGTGGAGCAGATACATTACTAGGAGAAGAAGGGTGGATAAGAGTATATGATGAAGATACAGGAAATCTACTAGTAACATTTACACAAAGTGATTGGAATAAATATACATCAAGTAATCCATATAAATACGAAATACCAGTAAAACATATAAGAGTAGAAACAAGTACATTACTAAAAAATGAAGCATCACTATATGTATATAACCTAAAAGAAATAGATGATGACAAAATAACAACAAAATATACAAGAGAACAATTTGATGAATTGCAATACATAAAATCAACATTAGTAGGATACATAGCAGGAGAATATGTAGAAACAGATACACATCAAGCAAATTATGAAGCACCAATATCAATAGCAAATATAAGCATAAGCAAAAACACAATATCAACACAAAGCACAGAAAAGAATGAAAAAATAACAATAGAAGCATATGCAAATGAAACATCAAACCAAGTAAAATGGCAAAATGGAACATTTTTAGTAAAATTACCAGAAGAAATAATAGATGCAAAATTAAATAGTGTAACAATAAATAACAGTAATGTAAAACTAGAAAACTATGAATTAATAGAACAAGATGGAGTATCATTTATAAAAATAGTAACAAAGAATGACACACCACAAACATTCTACATAACAATAGATGTAGACTTATCACCAGACCCAAGAATAGCAACAACAACAAAACAAATAGAGTTATACGCAACAAATGAAAATGGAAGTGACTATTATTACAAAGCACAAGACATATATGATGTAAATAATAACTTAAATACAGAAGAGCAGGTAAACCGTACAACAACAAGTATAAGTATGGTATCACCAAACTCTTTATTAACCAACCAAACAGCAACAAACTTTGATGATAAAGGAAGTGAAGTAGTATCACCAGAAATAGCAGACATAAAACCAGTATATGCAGTAGTAGACCAAGAACAAGAAGAACAAACAGCAACAATAGGAATACAAATAAAAAATAACTATGCAAATACAATAAGTGAAATAGACATATTAGGAAAAATTCCATTTGAAGGAAATACATATGTAATAAGTGGAGGAGAACTAGGTTCAACATTTACAACAAAAATGACAGAAACAGGAATAGAAATACCACAAGAGTTACAAGGAATAGCAACAGTATACTATTCTGATAACGAAAATCCAGATAGAGTCTTAAGCAAAGCAGAAAACAATTGGAAAAAAGCAGAAGAAGTAGAAAATTGGGACAATATAAAAACATTCTTAATAGACCTAGGTGACTATGTAATGGGAACAGGAAAAGAATTAGTATTCAATTACATAGTAAAAATCCCAAATGGACTAGAATTCAATCAAATCTCATATAGCCACCACGGAGTATATTTCTGTTTAGATACAGAGCAAGGAAAATATAGAACACAAACAGAGCCAAACAGAATAGGATTTAGAATAGCAGAAAAATATGATTTAGAACTAACAAAGTATCAAACAGGAAAAGATAAAGTAGTACCAGGAGCAACATATAGCATAACAGAAATAACAACAGGAGAAAGTGAAGATTCAGAAGAAAATAGCGGAGAAGAAGGTACAACAGAAATAAGAGGAGAAAGCAAAACAGCAGTAACAAATTCACAAGGAAAATTAACAATAGCAAACCTATATGCAGAAAAAATATATGAAATAAGAGAAATAAGCTCACCAGATGACTATGAATTAAACAGTAATGTCATAAGGTTTATTGGTCATGTAGACGAAGAAGGAAACTTAAGTATAGAAAAATTAGAAGGAACAACAAAAGGAGAAATAACATCAGGAAAAGAAGAAGGAGAAAACTACAAAGTAAATATCCAAGTAGAAGATGAAGTAAAAGCGACACTAAAAATAACAAAGAAAGAACAAGGAACAGAAAACAAATTAAAAGGAGTACGATTCAAATTAACAGGATATAACCTACCAGAAACAGGAAGAACATTAACAACAAATGTAAATGGAGAAATGACATTTAAAGGATTATCAATAAATCAAGAATACACTTTGCAAGAAGTAAAAGCAGAAGGGTATTATTTATCAAACCCAATAAAATTCAAAATAGTAAATAATGAAGGAAACTATACATTAGAAAAAATAGAAGATGAAGCAGCAACAGGAGAGATAAAAGAACAAACAACAACAGAAGAAGATAGCATACCAACAATAAATATAGTATTAGAAGATGAAAAAATACCAACATATGACTTACAAATAATAAAAGTAAAGAAAACAACAGAAAGTACAGTAAGTGATGATGAACTAATAGCAAAAGCAGAAGTAGCACTAGCAGATACAGAAGTAGAATACTTACAAGGAGCAAAATTTAAACTATACAAAGGAACAGAAGAAATAGGAGAATACATAACAGATGAAACAGGAACAGTAACAATACCAAATCTATATCAATATGTATCAGACAAAGGAGTAGACCAAACATACACACTAAAAGAAGTACTAGCCCCAGAAGGATATGCAAAAGTAAAAGACATAACATTTAAAGTAGAAGAAAAAGAAGGAACACTAGAATTAAGAACAATAAATGAATATGGAGAAGAAATAGCAGGAGAAAACTACACAGCAGAAGGAAACACAATAAAATTAACAATAGAAGATAGCCCATCATTCAAACTAATCAAAAAAGACAAAGAAACCCAAACAACAATACCAAATGTAAAATTTGCAATATATAATGTAGACAACGGAGAAGTACCAGCAACAAACAGCAAAGGAGAGATAATAGGAACAAAAGAAACAATAAATGGAAAAGAATATTATACTCTAACAACAGATGAAAACGGAGAAATAACAGCAGACCTAACAGAAGGGCTATACAAAGCAGTAGAAGTAGAAGCACCAGAACAATATGAAATAGAAGGACAAACATATTACTTTGGAATAGGAGCAAGTAGAGAAGCGCCAACAATAATAGGAGTAACACAAGCAATAAGTGTAGGAGGAAGTAATCACGAATATATCAATTCAGTAGCAGAAACAAGTGATGGAGGAGCAATTGTAGGAGGATATTTTAGAAGTAGTAGTATCCAAGTAGGAGAATATACATTGAATAATAGTGGAAATGCTGATGGAATGATAATAAAATATAACAGTAATGGAGAAGTAGAATGGGCAAGAAGCGTAGGAGGAAGTAGTGATGACCAAATTCTATCAGTAGCAGAAACAAGTGATGGAGGAGTGATAGCAGGAGGAAGATTTGCAAGTAGTAGTATCCAAGTAGGAGAATATACATTGAATAATAGCGGAGATGCTGATGGAATGATAATAAAATATAACAGTAGAGGAGAAGTAGAATGGGCAAGAAGCGTAGGAGGATATAATAATGATGAAATTAAATCAGTAGCAGAAACAAGTGATGGAGGAGCCATTGTAGGAGGATGTTTTAGAAGTAGTAGTATCCAAGTAGGAGAATATACATTGACGAATAGTTATTTAGGTACATCTGATGGAATGATAATAAAATATAACAGTAGTGGAGAAGTAGAATGGGCAAGAAGCGTAGGAGGAAATTATGATGATGAAATTAAATCAGTAGCAGAAACCAGTGATGGAGGAGCAATTGTAGGAGGATATTTTAGAAGTAGTAGTATCCAAGTAGGAGAATATACATTGACGAATAATGGAAGTACAAGTTATTATGATGGAATGATAATAAAATATAACAGTAGTGGAGAGGTAGAATGGGCAAGAAGTGTAGGAGGAAGTAATAACGAATATATTTATTCAGTAGCTTCAACCAGTGATGGAGGAGCCATTGTAGGAGGATATTTTAGAAGTAGTAGTATCCAAGTAGGAGAATATACATTGACGAATAATGGTTCAGTTAATGGAATGATAATAAAATATAACAGTAGTGGAGAAGTAGGATGGGCAAGAAGCGTAGGAGGAAGTGATGATGATTATATTCAATCAGTAGCTTCAACCAGTGATGGAGGAAGCATTGTAGGAGGACTTTTCTCAAGTAGTAGTATCCAAGTAGGAGAATATACATTGACGAATAATAGTAGTTCTACAATTTATGAAGATGGAATGATAATAAAATATAACAGTAGAGGAGAAGTAGAATGGGCAAGAAGCGTAGGAGGAAGTATTGATGACCGAATCCTATCAGTAGCCGAAACAAGTGATGGAGGAGCCATTGTAGGCGCACATTTTAGAAGTAGAAGTATCCAAGTAGGCAATTATACATTAACGAATAATAGTAGTTCTACAAGTTATAATGATGGAATGATAATAAAATTAGAAAACATAGAGTTAAATAATCCTATTGTAACGAATACAGAAGGAATAGGAGGAAGTAATAGCGATTATATTAATTCAGTAGCCTCAACAAGTGATGGAGGAGCCATTGTAGGAGGATATTTCTATAGTAGTATCCAAGTAGGAGAATATACATTGACAAGTAGTGGCGAATATGATGGAATGATAATAAAATATAACAATAGTGGAGAAGTAGGATGGGCAAGAAGTGTAGGAGGAGGTAGTAGTGACCGAATCCAATCAGTAGTAGAAACAAATGATGGAGGAGTCATTGTAGGAGGATATTTTTCAAGTAGTAGTATCCAAGTAGGAGAATATAAATTGACAAGTAGTGGCGGATATGATGGAATGATAATAAAATATAACAGTAGAGGAGAAGTAGAATGGGCAAGAAGCGTAGGAGGAAGTGGTAGTGATTATATTTATTCAGTAGCAGAAACAAGTGATGGAGGAGCCATTGTAGGAGGATATTTCTATAGTAGTAGTATCCAAATAGGAGAATATACATTGACGAATAATAGTAGTTCTACAAGTTATACTGATGGAATGATAATAAAATATAACAGTAGAGGAGAAGTAGAATGGGCAAGAAGCGTAGGAGGAAGTTAT
>CALXJT010000025.1 GCA_944388695.1 uncultured Clostridia bacterium | reverse complement strand
AAAAAAGTAAAAGACTACTAAATATAAAATTAGGTTTCCCATAGTCTTTTACTGAAAATTTATTAGAAATATCAATGGTTTTTGAGAATTTCTTCCCCAACTTTTCCCCAATTCTACATAATAATGCCATTTTTAAGCATTATTGTAAACTAGTCAGAGGACATAAAAAATCGCTACAACTCAGATAGCTGTAACGATATAAGTTTGGTTGCGGGGGTAAGACTCGAACTTACGACCTTCGGGTTATGAGTCTAAACTCTCATTATTATCTCACCACATTTAATCCTATGTAATAACCACCCTATTCCATCCCCTTCTTCAAAAAGCTCAATTCAACTTTCTCATCCTCTCCCCCAACAATCATACTACATCTCAAATTCTCACTGCTCCCCCATCAATTTCCTTTTAATCTTCCCATAAACATTCTCAACCATCCACTTCTCACTCGAAACCTTTTCAACATCCTCAACATTTATCCACTTAACACCACTATTTTCATCTTCTTTTATCTTCAACATTTCATTCTCATCAACCTCAAGTAAATAAGTCAAATTCAAATGAACATGAGAAGAAACATATTTTCCTCTTTTCACATGTCCATTAACGCATATAATTTCTAATGAAAATATGTTATCATCAAGAACTTTTACATTCTTTATTCCTGTTTCCTCTTTCAACTCTCTAATAGCCGTCCCCAACAAATCACTTTCTCCATCTGCATGTCCACCTGTCCATGCCCATGACTTATAAATATTATGGTATATCATTAATACTTTTGTTCTGTCTTTATTAACCACCCAAGATGATGCTGTAAAGTGTCCGAATTCATTATTTCTTGTAAGTACATCATCAAAAGTGTCTATGTATTTTAACATTGTTTCTTTATCTTTTTCTTCTTGCTCATTATATGGGGTATATTTTTCAATTTGTTCCCTTAAATCCATTATTATTCCTCCTCTAAATATTGTTTTGCACATTTTCTTATTTGTTCCATTTTTTCTTTAGTTTCTTTGTTTTTATACTCTATCCTATCTATTAAAATATCAATATATCCTTTTTCTTTTATATACTGTTTAGATATGTTAAAATTAAGATCAAATATGAATCCTATTACACATATCCAAAAGTCTATTTGTGTTTGTCTATCGTCTAATTTAATACATTTATGATTCATAATATCCTCATATACCTTTGGAGATATACTTTCATAATTTATTGTATCTGGATTATACTTGCTTGGAAATATATTTTTAAACTCTTCTGTCTCTTTTACTCTAAAGTTATCTAATTTATCTGCATCTCTTATTATTTTACAATGTAAAATTTCTTTTTCGCTTAAGTTATCTTCAATCTTGTATTTGTTATGATTATATATTGCTTTTTTTATTATATTGTCATATTTATCATTATCAATAAATTTTCTTATTAAATTCTCTTCAAATAATACTTTTACTCCATAATTCGCATGTTCAAATCCTGTACTGTCTATAAAATCATTAGTTTGCTTTACCTGTTCGAATCTTCCAATATCATGTAATAATGCTATTAATTTTGATAAATCTATATCCTCTTTGTTTAAATTTAATCCTTTTGAAATGTATTCACTTTTTTTCATTACTTCATATGTATGCTTTATTTTTAGTTTTATATTTCCGTTATTTAAATCATAATCTTTTAAATAATCTTTGAAATTTTTTTCTGCTTTTTCTAGATTTATCATAATAACTCCTTTCCATTTTTCTTTAAAAATCTTATCTCTATTATAATATCTATTTTTATTTATTGAATATTTCTCTACCAATTTATTTCTATTCAAATTCTTCCCATGTCTTCCCATCTAATATTTTCGCTATTTCTTCTGTTGCTGGTAATTTATTTTGATTTAACATTTTTGATAAATTAAATAATTTACTTTTTTGAATTGGATTCTTACTATTTTTTCTAAAATCTGTTCTTATGAATTTTTCTACTATAAAATAATTATGCAACCTTTCTCCTATGTTATATCTATATTTTTTAGACCTTTCCATTGCTTCTTTTATTCTTCTTATTTCGTCTTGTGTTATTTCTTCTCCCATTATAACTTTACTTTCAAATTCATTATTTATGTTAGTAGCTTGTATTATCTTTTTTAGTTTTCCTATTGCTTTTATGGATTTTTGATTATATAGTCCTATGTAACCGTGTTCTGAATAACCTCTGTTTGCATTGTCATAATATAAATCTAAATCTATATTATCTTGTATTGTAGTTCCTGCAACTATTGCTCTTAACCATTTATCTGAATCAGGGAATAATTTTTCATCTAAACAATAACTTTTAAAGTCCTCAATTATGGATTTTATTCCAAAATCATTATCTTCGATTATTTCTTCCATAGCTTCTATTAAATCTTTAAATGTTATATTTATATGTTTTATTGGTGTTTTACCCATTCTTTCTTCATTAAACTCATTTAAATATTTATCGAATTTTTCTTTAATTTCCTCTTTCATGTGTTTTGGATCTAATGTTAAAATAACTTTTATATCTTCATCTTGAAATTGTTTTAGATGTCTTTCTAATTGATCTTCTTCAAAATGATTATTCAATTTAGTCTCTATTACAATTTTAAAACTTGGTTGACTTATAATTGCATCAGGTATGCTTTCATTTCCATTCTTACTTTGTTGTAGTTCAATAGTTAGCTCTGGTGTTTCATCTTCTTTTAAGATTAAATTATTAATTAATGAGAAAAATTTTTCTGAATTATATTCGTAAAATCTAGATAACATTAACATTGTGTTTGATGTTACTACATTCTCCTTTTGATGATATCTTTGAAAATAATGTACTTTCATATTTTTTCACTCCTCTTACTATAAATGAACGATTATCTCTCGATATCTCCATTTATCTTTATTTTTTATTTTATATTAATAAATTTAATAACATTTTTAATAAACACACTAAAAAGTGTACATTGTGCATCTTTATTTAATTTTTAAATTTATCTAGAAACTTTCTTTATCATTACCCCTCTTTATTCACACTGGATCTATTTTACTAAATAGTCCTTACCATCCTTCGTTCAATGTATAAAGATAAAGTGACATGGCATTACTGCTATCTTACTGGCTCATTTAAGGCCTTATGGAGTGATCTCCTCTCATGCCACTTTTATCTAGCTAAATTATATATTTTTATGCTACTTTTAGTTGTTCTAATCTGTCTTGTGAAAATACTCTTGTAGCCTTGTATTCTTCATTTTTTGTTACTACTGCATATATTATCTGTAATATCTTTCCTATTACTGCTACTATTGCTTGCTTCTTCTTTAATTGATTTTCTTTTCTTGTTGTTAAATATTTGTATAATTCTTTTATTTCTTTGTTCTTGCTTACCATAGTAAATGCCATTCTGTACAATATACTTCTTAACAAGCTTCTTCCTCTTTTTGATATTGTTGTTTTTCCTTTATGCTTTCCAGAACTATTTTCTACTAGATTTAATCCTGCATATCTTCTTATTTGTTCATAACTATCAAATCTATTTATATCTCCAACTTCTCCTACAAATGTCGCTGCACTTACTATTCCAATTCCTTGTATACTTGTTAAACTTTCATAAAAGCCTGTCTCTTTTAATTGTTTTTCTAATTCTTGTTCTGTCATTTCTATTTGCTTCTCTAATAGTTTTGCTTCTTCTATATACATGTTTAATTGGAATTTTGCTCCTTCTATTCCTTCCGTTGTTCCTATGCTTTCATTTGCTAATTCATATATTGTTTCTACTTGGTTTTTACTATATCCTCTTTTTACTGCTTTCTTTATATGCTTTAGTAATTCTTCTTTTCCTTTGCTTTTTATGTCTTCAGGAAATGGACATTCTTTTAGTATTTCTTCTGATGTTCTACTTAATACATTCTTAAATACTTTTGTATATTCTGGAAAGTATTCATCTATTATTGCTACTAATCTACATTTTACTGCATTTTGCTTTCTTACTAATTCTGCTCTTGTATTCGACAGGTTTCTTAAATCTGCCCATATCCCTTCTGGTAAATATGGCTCAAAAAATCTTGCATCCTTTATTAGTCTCGCTATTGTTATACAGTCTTTTTTATCATTCTTTGTCTGACAATTATCATCAAATTCTTTTGAGTTCTTTACATGGTGTGGATTTACTGTTACAACTTTTATCCAGTCTATTTTCTTTAAATATCTAGCACAAGATTTCCAATAGTGTCCTGTTGGTTCCATTCCTATTATTGCTTTCTTGAAATTTAACATTGTTAATACATTTTTTACTGTTTCTACTAGACTTTCAAATCCTTTTTTGTTATTATTAAAAGAGAAAGATTTTTTTATTTCTTTCCCATTTGGTAGGATTATTCCTGCCCAATGTACATTTTTTGCTATGTCTATTCCTACGATTGCATCTGTGTTTTCAATAGCATCAAATTTTAAATTTTGTGATTTAGTCATTATTCTTACCTCCAATATATTAATTTCATAGACTTTTGAGTTTGTTGTCTATATTGAAATTATATATTAGGGGGTAATTTGTTGTCAAAGTTCATTTTTTATTTATTACAGGATGCTATTTTAGATTTGATATTATTTTGAAACATTTGTTTGTGTTTGTCAAGTGTTTTTCCTAATATTTATTTTTATCTAAATCATTTAATTTCATAAGAAGTATCTTTTTCATAACTCCTTGAAAACTTGGTCCATTTTTATTAAATGTACGAATAACTTTATAATTATCTTTTGATTGCTTTTTTTCATCTTCATTATTTTTACTTATCATCTTTTCTTCCTTTTATAATTTATTTAAGGTAATCACAATAAATATATTAATTTTATAAAAATGTAAGATTTATACTTTTTATATTTTCTTACATACTCTAACAATATAGACTCGTGTCAATTTCTAACATCCAATGACTGGTCCTCAGCTTATGGCATATTTGTGCCAAGTAAATATGTGGCTTGAAAAATATGAGCCTAAAATTGAGATATAAAAAATGTTTTAAAGGTCGCAATTTGCGACCTTTATTTCTACTTTTCTTCTACTATTTTTTTAGCTTCATTATATCCTTCAATTTTTGTAAGATCCACATTCTCGATATCTACATATCTATTACCTTTATATATGTAGATATCTACTGGAATTTCAATTTTTTTATTATGAATAGGATATGGATTTAATAATAAATTTAATATTTTAAATTCTTCATTATTATTTACATTAGTTCTCATTTTTCTTCCATTATAGCGAATATATAGATAATAGTAAGTTCCAAATTGCTTGTTCTTATTAATAATTCCTGCTCCAATAATAAATGCTCTTATTTTTTCTCCCTTACTTTTTATTTTTTCAACATTAATATTTTTATTATTATATATCGTTAATATAAACAATGCCAAAGTTAATATATTTGAAAATAATAGCATTACAACAAATATATTAAATCCTGTTGTTATATAAATTAATATTTCGGTTAAAAACTCTACTATTAAAAATATCCCACATAGTATTGTAAATCCCATTTGATTTGTTGATTTATCATATTCTATATTCATTATTTATCATCCTATCTATAAAATTCTTTTTTAATTAGAAATTCTTTCTTATATTTTAACATATTTACTGTAAAAAAATAAAGAGTAATAAATAATTTAAATAATAAAACTTTTTTATTAATGTGAATTAAAATATATAATTGTATTCCTTCTCACATACTATATAGAAAACAACAAAGGAGCTTCCTGAAATTGGAACTCCTTTGTTGTTAATTACATTTCAATCTTGAAAAAAGCATAACATCCATTTATTTTGGCTTTTTGAAATTCTTCTTTAATTTTTTTGAATTCAGAAGAATTTTCTTGTATGTAGCTGTGTCTATCATCACTATTACCTAAAATATCTGTTAATTTACCGTTACATAGTGTATATAATGCATTTTCTTTGGATTTTGTGTATACACGATCATATCCATTATTTCTTACAATTTCATATTTCTCCCCTGCAATTGCCACATAACATTCCTTATTTGTTGCAAAAAAATTATTTTTCTATTTTTTAAGTAAAAAAATCCAGCTTTTATGAGGCTGGATTTTTCCATATCATTACATATTCTTTTTCATTTGTTTCTTTATCTATATTTTCTTTAATAATTTCAAATCCATTTTTCTGATAAAATTTAATGGCTTTTTTATTTTTATCATATACATTTAATGTAAGTTTTGCCTTATCTTCTTTTACTTTGTTTAATAAAGCTGTTCCAATCCCTTTATTTTGAGAATCTGTATCTATAAAGATACCTTCAATATGATTATTATTCATCCCGATAAATCCTTTTATTTTATCACTATCTATATATACATATATTTCAGCTTTAGGTAAGATTTCTTTTACATATTCATAATTATTTTCCCAATATTCTTTTGGTATAAAATTATGTGCTTTTATATTTTCTTTTTTCCAAATTTCCATTACTTCTTCTATATCATTATTATTAAATATTCTTATCATATATTTATCTCCATTTTTATTAATATTTTTCAAATAGAGTATATCATAAAAAATATAAATTCACTATGATATTTATAAAATTATTGAATAACTAATTATCGAATGGTACTAATAAATCTGAATTTGTAATCCTTAATGCAAAATAAGGCTTGCTAGAATCTTTTTCTTTTAGAAATATTATAAAATTATCATCTAAATAGAAAAACCTTGTATCCATTCCAACACTTAAATACATATCTTGGATGCTTGCTTCACTTGTTAGATTTCCTCCTTTTTCATTTAATGAAAATCTTACATTTTGCATGGCATTTTTTAAATATAGTCCATTTGTTCCTTCTATGAATTTCCCACATAATTCGCCATAATTAATAACTGTATCTACATTAATATATGGTATTTTTAATTCATCATCTTCTCCGAAATTCTCTATTACCAGTATAATTATTTGCTTTTGTATTTATTTCTTTATAAATATTCTCAAAAGAATCACTAGAGTCTGTTCTACAGATAATTACTTCATCTTCCCCTTTTGTTTTTAACTTTACAGCAAAATCATCACTCATTAAATTAGTATCACTAATTTTAGTATAATATAAAACTTCTACATTAGAATTTAATTCTTCACTGCTACTATTTTCTATTCCAAAACTTTTATACCATTCTTCAGAATCTTTAAATTTTATTCCGGAAAGTTTATCAAATGGTTTTATAAATTCAAAATTTTTATACAGCATAGAATATAGTGTGTAACATTTACTACCATCTATTTTTGTAAAATCTAAACTATCTAAAACGGTTGATTTATAATTAAATTTATTTTTTAATTCCGCTTCTATTTCATCTTTCAATTTTGGTTCTGTTTCTGCTACTTTTATGTAATAACTTTCTTCTGAAATCATTTCTTTGGTGAAACCTCTTTTATTTAATTCATTTGCTAGATTAGATTCATAATTTTCAAATTTTAACTCTTTACCTTTTAACCTTGTATCTAAAAATTCATTCCAGGCTAATTGAAAACTTCCAACCCATATATTATTTGTGTTTGTATCTCCAAGCTCCCCTGTATATGTAGGTGTTAATGTTGTTCTTTTAATATTTTCATATATTCTATAGCTTGCATATACTATTCCAGATATGGTTATACTAATAATCAAAATAATTGACAATATTTTCAATATTTTATTATTCTTCATTTCAATCACCTTCTCTTTTATTAACATTTTTCTTAATTTTGTTTTTGCATTATGTGCTAATGTTTTTATTTGGGTTTCATTTTTATCCATTATCTTTCCAGTTTCTTTATATGATAATTCTTCGATTTTCGTTAGATATATTACTTCTTGATAGTCTTTGGGTAGTTTTTTTATGATACTATTTATTTTTTCTTTTCTTTCATTTGAACATATAATTTCTTCTAATAGCTTCTCTTCTTTTATTTCTTCATCAAACTCTACTAATTTATTTGCTTTTTTCACATAATTTATTGCTCGAGATTTTGCTATTGTATATAAATAGGTTTTAAGAGAATATTTAAAATCATATTTCTCCTTATTTTCTAAAATGTATATAATTACATCTTGAAATATATCTTCTGCTATATCTAAATTTTTTACATACCTTGATATAAAATAGATTAAGTTATTTTTATATTTTTCTATTATTTGATTAAATGCTTCTTCATTTCCTTTTAAAAATTCTTTATATAATATTTTATCTTCTTCCATTTTTCTCTCCTATTTCTTTTATATTAATTATACAAATAAATTCTTTAAAAGTTATATATTTTTATAAAATTTTTTAAATATATTAAAAGATAGTAGTAAATTTCTATTTTACCACTATCTTTTTAGTTTCTTTATTTACTTTGATTTTTTTACCTAATTATAAATTAATCATTTGTTTTAACTTCATATCCCATGGACCAAGTACCAATTTTAATATCGTCATACCCATCCATTCTATTATAATCTATAACTTTATACCCTAGTCCTAAATATTCTTGTGTTCCTCCATCGTCATATCCATTTATATTTATACAAAATATTGGTGTTTTATTATTTTTTACTCTAATATAATCTGTTGTAAAAAATATTACCCATACTAAAATAATAATACCTAATATTATTGCTACTTTTTTTATAACTTTATTTTTCATAAAAACTTCCCCTAATATTATATTTTTTATTATGAATTATTTTATTTTTTTTCCTATAAACATTGCATGTCCACAAGTTTCTATTATTTCTTTGCATTCTGAACTTTTTTCAATTAGATTTATGATTTCTTCAAACATTTCCTTATCTTGTATTTTATATAATTCATCTTCTTTTTCATAGCCAAAACCTCTTATTGAAAAGGTAGTAATTTTTTCAAAATTATTTTCTTCAAATAATTCTTCAATTTCTTTTGAAGTTGGGTAATATCCTTCTTGAAAACCATTATTATCCAAATTATTAAATTTACCAGAATTAAATGTTGCACGTAAATTTTCTACATTAACTTGTTCAGGATGCCTAAAAAATCTATCCACTATTGCTATACTTCCAGAAAGGTATGGTATAAAGCTAGCAAAGACTTTTCCATCTTCTTTTAAAACTCTATTAACCTCTTTAACGCATTGTTCTCTTTCATTTTTATCTAATAAATGATACAAAGGTCCGAACAATAATACTGCATCAAATTGTTCGTTTTCATAGATACTTAAATCTATTGCATTTACTATATCACAGGAAATGATATTATTTAAGCCTGCTTTTGATGCTTTTTCTTTTGCTTTTTCGATTAAATCTGGTGATAAGTCTGCTAAATACATTTGGTAACCTCTTTTTGCAAGGGGAAATGTATATACTCCTGTAGCACCACCCAAATCCAGAATAACACCGGTTTTAGGTAAATATTTATTTAGACTTTTCATTGTCATTTCATATTCTAATTTTCCACTATTGTCATTTATTAACCTATTGTCTTCATCAAAATTTTTATAATATTCTCTAATTCTATCAAAATCAGTCATAAATTATTCTCCTAATTTATTAAATTCTTCATTAGATACTGGTTCACACCATTCATTATTGGTATCTTCTCCAGGTACTTCTACTGCTAAATGGCTAAACCATGAATCTTTTTTAGCTCCATGCCAATGTTTAACATTTGCTGGTATTGTTATAACATCTCCTGGCTTTAAGCTTTGAGCTGGTTTTCCTTCTTCTTGATACCATCCTTCTCCTTCTACGCAAACTAGGATTTGTCCTCCACCATTTGTTGCATGGTGTATATGCCAATTATTTCTACATCCTGGTTCAAATGTAACATTAGCTATTGATACACAAGAAGCTCCTGGCTTTGTTAATGGTTTTAGATATGAGTTACCTATAAAATATTGTGAAAATGCTGTATTTGGTTCTCCCATTCCAAACATTCCCCCATGTTCTTCTACTGTATCATCATCTGAATATACTTCTTTTGCTAGATTAAACACTGCCCAAGCATTTGGCCATCCAGCATAAAATGCTGCATGTGTGATTATTTCTGCCATTTCACTTTTTGTTATTCCATTCTTTTTGGCATTCATTAAGTGATGTTTTAAGGAACTGTCAAATAATCCTTTTCCCATAAATACACAAATTGTTACTAATGATCTATCTCTTAATGATAATTTATCTTCTCTTGACCATACCTCTCCAAATAATACATCATCATTTAATTCTGCGAATTTTGGAGCAAATTCACCTAAACTATCTCTTCCTGCTGTTTGTTTTACCATAATATCCTCTTCCTTTCTTTTTAATATATAAAATAATATGTGTAAATTTAAATATTTTATTTGCTACTTTATGGTTCTTCCATAAAATCTTTTCTTTTTCCTTCAGCAATTTCATCATATATCTTGATTTTGTTTTCTAGTCTATTTATTGTATTTCCTATCTCTGTATATTTTTCTACTAGCTTTTCTTTCTGTTCTATTAGTAAATTTCTTCTTTCTTCTAGCGTCTCTCTTCCCTGTTTAAATAATGAAATGTATTTGATTAATACTTCTATTTGCATTCCTGCACTTCTCATACATTTTATAAATTCTATCCATCTACATGATTCTTCGTCAAAATTTCTGATTCCATTATTATTTCTAGGAACATGTGGTATTAGACCTATTTTCTCATAATATCTTAATGTGTCTTGCGTCAAATTATACTTTTTACTTACTTCAGCTATTGTAATTTTTATCACCCTCTTTTTTATTATTTATTATTGTTATATCACTTGGAGTTTACTCCATGTCAAGCATTTTTTATGCATTTTTACTCCATAATTTTTCCGTCTTTTATTTTATATATTTCCAATCTCATTGTAAAAATTATATCCATTCTCTTTATTCATACCACTTAATAGATAATATTTCATTTTTCTTCCTCTTTTCTTATTAGATTTTATCAGTTTATTTTAATATTATCAAATATTTATCTTTTATTATTATATAAATAATTCTATAAAATATTTTTATTTACCTCTACTGAATTTCTTGCAAAAAAATAAAGTCTTAAAAAAACTTTTATTAATTAATCATTTTCGATAATAGTTCTTCCTTCAAGATCATTTTCTTCAATTACTCTTATTAATTCATTTAAGTATCAATACTGTAACTTAAAATTTGAGATTTTTTCTATTAGTCTTGCATTTTTTCTAAAAATGTTATAACATATTTTAGAAACGAGGTGATTTTATTCAAAAAAATTTAATTCGATTTATTTTTATTCTTATTATTCTTACATTTTTTATTTCTATATTCTTTATTCCAACAATCGATTCTTCTTCAAATTCAATTTCAGGTGAAATTATTTCTACAAATCCTAATGGTTTTGTTTGGCCAATACCAGGATATACAAGGATTAGCTCTCCTTTTGGTAAGAGAAAATCTCCTACAGCTGGTGCTTCAAGTTTTCACTATGGTTGTGATATTCCTGCACCTCAAGGTACTAAATTAATTGCTATTAATGATGGTATAATTACATTTTGTAATTTTCTAGGTGCTGGTGGATATACTATTACTTTATCTTTTGATAATTTTAAAGTTACTTATTGCCATGTTGACCCAAACTTTATTGTTTCTGTTGGTGATGCAGTTAAACAAGGACAAATTATTGGTATAGTTGGTCCTAAAAATGTTTATGGTGTTCCAGGAAATATGTATAAAGATGAAAATGGTAATCCTACAAATGGAGCTACAACTGGCTGTCACCTACATTTAGGATTTCGTGTTGATGATAAATATCAGAATCCTCTAGATTATTTTTAGTAAAATGTTATTATAAAAAGAAAAATGGGAAGAAATCTTAAAATCTCTTCCCTTAATTATTTTATATTCAATTCAAACATTATATGTCTATAAATAGATTTAGATGTTATTTTAATTTATGTCCGAAAACTCTATTTTATTACATATCATCGTCCTCATCATTATTTTCTTCATCATCGTCCTCATCACAACCTGAACATCCACTACAATGACCAGAACATGAAGATAAATCATCATCATCTATATCTCCTGTCCAGTCTAATTCAATTATATTTTTACATTCAGGACATTCGACTTCTGTTTTGTCTTCATCTACATCTATTACAAATTCGTAATTACAATATGGACAAACTATTTCAAAGTCAAATCCTTCATCTGAATATATGTCTTTTTCTATATGTTCAATGATAGATTGTATTTTATCCATTTTTTGTGATAATTCTTTTTGAGTTGATTCAAGTAATTCGATTTTGTCTTCTTTATATTGGATAATTGAATCCATTCTATCTAAAACTGTATTTGCAAATTCTGAAAATCTTTCTTTAACATATTTTAAATCTTCAGGATTTTTAATATTTTTTTCAATATCATCTAAAAAATTTTTATATTCTTCTTTTAATGAACTCATTTTTTCACCTTTCTATACTCTTTCCATGTATTCACATGTTCTTGTATCTATTCTTAATACATCTCCTATGTTTACGAATAATGGAACTTGTAATTCTAGTCCAGTTTCTAGTTTTGCTGGTTTTCCTGATGTTGTAGTTGTGTTTCCACTAAATCCTGGTTCTGTATATGTAACTTCTAATTCAACAAATATTGGTGGTTCAACTGCAAATACTTTTCCTTTATATGAAAGCATTGTTACTTCCATGTTTTCCTTTAAGTATTTTAAGCAGTCTCCTAATTGTTCTTCATTTAATGGCATTTGATCATATGTTTCATTATCCATGAAATAATATAATCCTCCATCATTATATAAGTATTGCATTGTTTTTCTTTCGATTTCTGCACCTAGGAATTTATCTGATGGGTTAAATGTTTTTTCAAGTGTTGCTCCTGTTATAACATTTTTTAATTTTGTTCTTACAAATGCTGACCCCTTTCCTGGTTTTACGTGTTGGAATTCTACTACTCTATATACATTTCCTTCCATTTCAAATGTTGTTCCGTTTCTAAAATCTCCTGCTGAATATACTCCTGCCATAATAATTCTCCTTTCATTTTTTCATTTATAATTAAATTTATTTAAAGATATTTAATATATTTTTTAATATATATCTAGTATTATTTATATATGTCATTTTATATATTATCTTAAATATCTTATTATTCTGACTAGCACTAACTATTTTACTACATTTTTCCTTAAAAATCAAGTATTATATTATAATATAATTTTTCTCTGAATTGGTTAAATTTATACATCCAAATTTTGTTATTTGTACTGTATCTTCTATCCTTACTCCAAATTTTCCTGGTATATATATTCCTGGTTCATTTGTTACTACCATATTCTCTTTTAATGGTATGTCTGTTTTATAATTTATAAATGGTGGTTCATGTATTTCTAATCCTACACCATGACCTAGACTATGAACTAAATCATATCCATTTAATCTAAAATCATTTTCTACCATTTTACTTAATATTCTTGTACTTATTCCATCTTTAAAATCTTGCATTGTTTGAATTTGATTTTTTAAAACTAAATCATATACAGGTTTTACTGCTTCTGGCACTTCTCCAACAAAAAATGTTCTCGTCATATCTGAACAATATCCATTTACTTTACATCCCATATCAATTGTAATTATATCTTTTTCTTGTATTTTTCTATCTGTTGGAGTTGCGTGTGGCATAGATGTATTTTCTCCTGATGCTACAATGGTCTCGAATGATGTTCCTTCTGCATGTTCATTATAATATCTATCTATTTCTTCTGCTATTTGCTTTTCTGTCATTTGTGGTTTTATATATTTTAAAATGTGTGAAAAACAAGCATCTGTTATGTTACATGCTTTAATTATGCTTTTTATTTCATCATCGTCTTTTATCATTCTTTGCTTTTCTATTATATGTTCTGTTTCAACTAAATTATTTATTCTATATTTTCTTACAAATTCTTTATAATTTGCATATGATACATAATATTCTTCAAAACCTACGTTTTCACAGAAAAGAAAGAAATTTTCATAATCATCTTTTGATATATCTCGTATATCATATACTATAATTTCATCATATAGTGTTAAGATACTATGAACATGTTCTATATATCTTGCATCTGTTATAAAGATATTTTCTTTTCTGGTTAATAATAATGTTCCTTCTGCATCAATTCCAGTTAAGTAAAATATATTTACTGGATTAGATATTATTATTCCCTGCATGTCTAGGCTATTCATTTTATTTCTTAACCATTGTAATTTTGGATTCATCTATTTCCCCTCCAAATTATTGATATAAACCTAATGTAAATATTTGTAATAATACATTTCTTATTACATCTATTGGTATGTATATGCTAATAAATGTTGCTATTACAATAAATGGACCAAAAGGTATGTATTCGTCTGTTTTTTTAATTTTTGTTACTAATAGTATTATGCTTAAAACCGCACCTATTAAAAATGCTAAAATTGTTATTATAATTATATTTGATAACCCTAAATATAGTCCTAATGCTCCCATTAATTTAACATCACCAAATCCCATGGCTTCTTTTCCGTAAAATAGACCACCTAGTAATGTTATTAGTAAAAATATTCCTGCTCCTGCAAGCATTCCTAATACCATATTTATTGATATAGCAATATTTGATATTCCATATATGAATGTAAATACCACACCTACTTCAAAAATTGTTAAGTTTAATCTATTTGGAATTATTTGTAGTTTATAGTCTATTACAAAAGCTGAAAGTAGCATTGGAACTAATATCATATATTGGATTAAGTTCAAATTAGCTATTAGTGTGTCTTTTATTCCATATATATATATTAGTGTTACATATATAATGGCTGTTAAAAACATTAGTATGTAATTTGGTTTGAATTTCTCTTTATATGCTTTTATTATGTCTTTTGAAAAGACTTTTTTATATTCTGGAAGTCTAACATTCATCCAGTCTACAAATTGACCTACTAATAGCCCTAAAATTGCTGCACCTATATAATATGCAATATGTACGTCGTTTGGATACATCTATTTTTTCTCCTTTGTTATATTCTTTTTTATTCGCTTTTCTATTGGTCTTTTCCATGCTGTATACCAATATTCTTTTTCTTCAATTGGGTCTACTAGAATTGTAAACATCTTACATCTATTTCCCCCAATTATATCTGTAAAAATTTGGTCTCCAACAATTGCAAGCCTTTCAAAAGGTTCTTGCAATTGTTTTTGAACTTTTTTAAATCCTATTTTTAGTGGTTTCATTCCAAAATATGCATATGGAATTTTTAATGTATTTGCTATTTTGGTTACTTTTTTCTTATCATTAGTATTTGATAAAATATATAATTTTACACCTTGACCTCTTATTTCTTTTGCCCATGATATTATCTCTTCTGATAATTCTTTGTTTTTGGCTATTAATGTGTTATCAACATCTAATACTAATGCTTTTATCTTATTCTTTATTAAAAATTGTATCGTTATATCTTGTACTTTTTCAAAATATGCTTTAGGATATAGCACTTTTTTTCCCCCTATGTGTTTTTCTTTTATACAATATTATCAATTGACCTTGATTTTGTCAAGTTATTTTCTCTATGTTTTAGTATTGTAGCCTCAATAGTACATATCAGTGTACTAAAAAAATTTTAATATATTTGATATGTACTATTTTAGGTAGTTATAATAATTTAAAAATTACTCTTCTCTAAGTTTTGCTCCGCATTTTTTATCTAGAATTTTTAATATATTATTCATCTTTTCGTTTATTTGTTCTGATGTCATAGTAGTTCCTTCATTAAGTATTTTAACTTTTAATGTAATTGATTTTTTACCTTCTGGAATTTGATTTCCTCTATATTCATCAACAAATTCAACTTCTTTTACTTTAGATTTTATGCTTTCTTCAATTTCCTTCCAAGCAACTTCTTCATCAACTAAAATTGATAAATCCTTTTCTACTAATGGTAATTCTGGTAATCTTTCATATTCATTAGTTCTTGATGCATATGGAATAAATTTATCAGCATTAATTTCAAATAATGCTACATTTGTTCTTTTTATTTTTGAATCAGTCATTACTTTTACTGATAATAATCCAAGTGTTCCAATTATTTCGTTATTTTTAGTTATATTTAAATATGCATTAATATCTGCCCAATTAGCTTTTTCTATTTTTTCTAATTTAATATCTTCCATATGGCAGTATCTAGACATATTTTCAATTACACCTTTTGCTTCATAGAATATTTCTTTAGCATTTTTTCCTACTATACAACCAGTTAAATAATTTTTTTGAATTGGTAATATTTCATCATTTGAAGATGGTCTATAATCACCTTTTTCATAAACTTCTTCATAATCAAATAATTTGAATTCATCATAATATCTTAAGTTTTTAGAAATTGCTTCTAACATTCCAGGTATTAATGAACTTCTTAAATATGCTAAATCTGGTGCTGGTGGAGTTGCTAATTTTAAAGATTTACTCATATCTATTCCTGCTGATTGAATATATTTTTCTTCAATCCATGGATATGTATATATTTCATAGAATCCACATCTTTCTGCTAGATATTCTTTTATTCTTCTTTCAAGTAAAACATCGTTTTGTTTTACAAAATGTTCAAAAGTTATAGTGATTGGTTTTGCTTTAAAGCTGTCAAAGCTTAATATTCTGGCAATATCCCCCATTACATCATCTTTAATTGTTACATCACCTGTTGATCTCCATGTTGGGACTATTACTTCATATTCTCCATTATTATATGATATTTCATATCCTAGAGCTGTTAGAATTTGTTCAATCTTTTCTTTTTCTATTTTTTTACCTAATCTTGTATCTAAAAATTTTTCTTCTATTTTTATTTTATTATTTTCAGTTTTATTAGGATAAACATCTGCATATTTAATTATTTTACTATCTGGGAATATTTCTTTTATTAATTCTAATGCTAAATTTAATCCATCATCAACTCTTTGTGTATCAATTCCTTTTTCATATCTAATAGATGCATCTGTTTTTTCAGCAAATCTTTTTCCTGTTTTTCTTATTTCATCTGCAGAAAAGTTTGCAACTTCTAAAACAATACCTTTTGTATCAGGTAAGATTGAATCTTTTTTTCCTCCTCTTATACCTGCTAATGCCATTGCATCATTTTCATCACATATAACTAAATCATCTGTTGTAAGTTTTATTGAGTTATTATCAAGTAATAATAATTCTTCATTTTCTTTGGCATTTCTTACTATTATTTTTTCTCCACTAACATGTGTTTTATCAAAAGCATGTAATGGCTCTCCTACTGCCATCATTACATAATTTGTAATATCAACAACAGCATTTATTGGTCTTTGACCTACTTTTGATAATAATGATTGCATCCATATTGGAGATTTTTTTTCATAAACTCCGTCTATTTCTACTGCTACATATCTATTACATTTATTTGTATCTTTTATTTCTACATTATATTCTGGTAAGTTCTTATCTAATTCATATTTTGGTAATTTCTTTAATGGAACATCATATATTGCTGATAATTCTCTTGCTATTCCATAATGTCCCCATAAATCAGGTCTATTTGATAATGATTTATTATCTATTTCTAGTACTGTATCATTCATTCCAAATAAATCTGCAATATTATCTCCTGGTTTACAATCAAATCCTTTTAAATCAATTATTTCAGTCTCGCCTTCAGCTGGGAAGAAATCACTTAAATATACTTCTGATGAGGCACAAATCATTCCACAAGAAATTTCTCCTCTCATTTTTGTTTTTCCAACTTTTACAGGTTCTCCTTCTCCATGCCAAACTACTTCTGCACCTGGTTTAGATACTACTACATATTCTCCTTCATATAGGTTTGATCCTCCACATACAATTTGTATAGGCTCTGATTCTCCAACATCTACTATGCATATTCTTAATTTGTCAGCATTTGGATGTGCTTTTATTTCTAAAATCTTTCCTACTACAATGTCATGAAATTTTAATGCTGTATTTTCAACATCTTCTACTTCTACTGTACGAAGAGTCATGTCATAAGCAATTTGTTCATCTGTTAAATCTTTTGGTAATTCAACATATTTTCTTATTAAATTTAATGATACTTTCATATTAAAAATCCTTTCTATTTAAATTGTTTTAAAAATCTTAAATCAGCACTATGGAATAATCTTACATCATCAACTCCATATCTCATCATTACTAATCTATCTAGTCCTATATTAATATAAAATCCCGTCCATATTTCTGGATCTAATCCTGCTGATTTTAATACATTTGGATGAATTACACCTCCTGGCATAACTTCAATCCATCCATTATGATTACATACTTTGCAACCTTTTCCACCGCAAACTAAACATTCCATGTCTATTTCATAACCTGGTTCAGTAAATGGGAAAAATCCCTCTCTCATTCTTGTTTTTATTTTTCTTCCAAAAACTTTTTCTAAAATTGTTTGAATCATTACCATACCTGATGAAAAAGAAATGTCTTTATCTACAATTAATGCTTCATATTGGAAGAATGCTCTTTCATGTCTAGCGTCAGTTGTTTCATTTCTATAAACTTCTCCTGGATATACAAATCTTGCTGGTGCTCCATGTTTTTGTAAATATCTAACAGACCCACCTGTTAAGTGTGGTCTTAAGCATAATCTTTCTGCACCTTCTTTTTCTTCTGTTCCTTCAATCCAATAAGTATCCATTGATTGACGTGCAGGATGATTTTTAGCAAAGTTTAAATTATCAAATGCATATTTTTCACTACTTATATCATCTTCACTATATACTTCAAAACCTAATGATAAGAATGCATCATTTAAATCATATTTCATTTGAGTTATTGGATGAAGTGCTCCTCCACTAACTTTTTTTCCAGGTAAAGTTAAATCAATTGGCTCTTCTAATACACTCATAGAAGAAATGATTTCCTCTTCTTTAAGTTGTAATTTGTTTTCAAAAGATTTTTTTATTTCAGTAGCAAGCATTCCTATTGTCTTTTTCTCTTCTGGTGATAAACTTTTCATTGATTTTAAAACTTCTGATAATTCACTTTTTTTACCTGTTAATTCTTTTCTGACTTCTTCAAGTTCAGCAATTGTTTTTACATTTTCGATTTTCTCTAAACCGTTTGTTTTAATTTGTTCTAATTTTTCTTTCATAAACCTTATCCTTTCTAATATTTAGATTATATTTTATTTAAAGTGATTAATATAAAATCACTATTAAAACCATCTTCCAAACTAATCACTCTCCTTTCAGATATAAGAAAAGTAACAAAGCTTTCCCATATAAACAAAAACACGAGTAAATCACCTGTAAAGGACGATTTTACTCGTGGTACCACCTAAATTCATTAGATTTATAATCTAACCTCTTTAGCTTTAACGGCTCTTTCTCCGCCTCTTCCTACTCTTATTTAATAATAATTTAAGCAGAGGACCTAAAAAGTGAAATTTCAAATAAGTATATTGTAAATAGTTTTCAGCCTAGACTATTTTTCTCTTTCAATATATTTCTCTTATTTTACTTTGCTTTCTATGGCAATTTATTATTTATTTTAATATGGTTTATATGTTTTTGTTTCTTTATATTGACCATATTTTCTTTCTGTAGATATTAGTTTTTCATATCTTGATTTTTTTGAATTATTTTTATTTTCATTTTTTAATACTTTTTCTTTTTTTGGAGTTTTTGTAACTTTTAAAAAATGATTTTCTTTAGGCAAGAATGTAAGTGTTGCTACATAAACTCCAAATTCATTTAAGCTTATGTTTATTTTTGCTGTTTTATTAAAAAAATCTTGCTCTCTTTGAGTTTGTAGATTTTCTATTATTTGATTTTTACTATATGTTCTCGCATCAAAAAAGTATTGTACTGTTTTTAATTTTTGCATATAATCAACATCCTTTATGAATTTTATTCATATTTAATATATTATCATATTTTTTGTGGAATTGCAAGTATTTTTTAGGAGAAAGCTCTCAATTGCAATCGCAAATGAGAGCTTTTTCCTTGTTCTAATCTTTAAAAAACTTATAAATATAAAAATTTTTTATAAACCATATATAATTTTTTGTCTTTTCTTGATAAATAACGGTCCCTTTATCATCATTCACTTTTAAAATAATAATATCTTTACCTTCTTTATCCATTTTAGCCCAATAATTCAAGTTCTGATTTATTGGAATATCTTTTGATGTTTCACCATTACCAACAAATGCAATTTTTGTAAATTCTGTTGATAAATCTTTTTTTATTATATCAAAAGCTTCCTTTTGCATTCTATTATATTTATTGTCAGCTGTTTTATGAATTGCAATATTAGCAAAATATAGCCATAATATAATAGCTGGTATAATCAAAAATATTACTTCATAATATCCATATTTAGCAATTACACCAAGCAGTAGAACACTTATTAATCCACTTATTATGAATATAAGTATCGATTGATTTAAGGTAAGATGCTCTTTTATCCGTTTACTAAATGATTTAGGATTTAACATAGTTATTTCCCCCTTTGTTGTTTTTATTGTTTCTGATAGCTAGAAATTTTCGTTTTCTTGTACTAACACCTCCTGAAAAAATTATTTTATTCAATTGTCTATATATCAACCTGTAAAACAGGATTACTAAATTTTACATAAGTATTATACTATCTTTTTCTATGTTCTGCAACTTTTTTAATTATATAATTTTTTGAGTCTTTCATTTAATTCCCATAAAGCTGTTTTATTGCTATCATATTTTAATTTTTCCATTGCTTCTCCATATTCTACCCACTTATATTCTTTATGCTCACTCGAAAGTTTTATTTCAAAATTTTTTATATCTACTGCAAATGTATATTCTGGAACAACATATAAATTATCACCCCAAGTATACTCCCCTGTTATATTAATTACTGGGATAGTTGACTTTGAATCTAATTGTTTTATATCATCTTCTTTTATGATAATTGATGTTTCTTCTTTCACCTCTCTTATTACTGTTTCAATTGGTGTTTCTTTATTTTCGCCTCCTCCTGATAAAAATTGCCAAATTGGATGAGAATTTCTATAAAATATACAATATTGTATTTTTTCTTCTTTTTTCTTATATAATATTGTTAATGTTTGAAATGGTGCTCTCATAAGATATTACCTCTTTTCCATATTATTATAGATTTAAAATTGAAACTAGGGCACGAAATGGATTTCGTGCCCTAGAAGGTGTTTACCTTTTTTCATCTGATACAAATTATTAATCAGATGTTTTCGATGTCAACGAGTTTAGTAATCTGCTTATTAATCAGATGTTTTCGATGTCGACGAATTTTGCAATCTGCTCTGCATTTTCTGCAAGGCGAAGAAATAAGTTGCGAAGTTTTCTGGCCTTTTCCTCTTCCTTCTTATTCTCCTCCTGCAGGATTTCCTCGATAGTTTCAAGCAGCATTTTAAGCATATTATCGATTGATGAACGCGTGCTGTCATGCATTCTTACTGCATTGATTGAACCTGCAATGTCTAACGTCCAGCCTTCTACGTCATTGAGCTGCTGATTCTTAGAGTTCTTTTCCATGAGTTCTTTGATTTTATTTAACTCATCTTCAACAGCCGCCTCTATTTTTGCTGACATTAATGCCTTTCTGCAGTCAACTACTTCCTTTGAGAACGCCTCATAGCATTCTTTACGGGTCAATCTCCGTACTCCCAGACATTCCTGCTTTACTCCGATATTCACTTTGTTCTCGTTTTCCATGCTGTTATCCACCTTTCTTTATTTTTGAGGATTTGCCTCATACCTATATTTTATCATATTTACATAAATTTGTCAAAAAAATACTTGTATTGGAAGTATTCCAACATCCAATGAAATGGGTGCAGCATTAGGTCAAGCTCTTATATTTCTGTTTTGGATAATAGTAGGATTTATTTGTGTTTTTTTACCATATATTCAAACATTAATTGTATTTATTCTAAATCGCTTTGTAAGAAATTAAATAACTACAATCAGTAAACAAAGTTTTTTTAAGATACATTAATAAGAAATGTAAAACTATCTAACACTTCATTAGATTTAATTGATGAACAAATCATAAAATATTTTACAAAATAAAAAATAGGAAAGTCGCTATTGAACTCTCCAAAATCTTTTTGGCTCCCGTCTTACTACATAAGTAGTAGAGGGTTAAGTTAAATATATTTTAACATATAATATTTAACTTTTCAAATCAAGTTTGACATTATTATTATATTATCATTAACACTATTTTATACATAAAAAGATACTAGTTCTTCAATATGGCGTAAGTATGATTTTTATATGTTAAAACATCTATTTCCTCTCCTATTGAATATATATTATCTAAAAAACAAAGACTTCTTATTTTTTTCCTTTAAAATCTATAATTAGATAATACACAAAGTCATTTCTATAAAAAACCAAAGTTTTTATATCAGTAATTGTACCTACTTCACTATAACCATTTTCAAAGAATTTTTTTCTATAAATATAATACTCTATAACTCTTATAGAACATAAAATATAGTTTTTAGTTAATAAGATTATCAGTAATGATAATAATACAAAAATAATTATCACCATTAAACTTACACTACTCTCGTTTATTATTGGCAGTAAGCTAAATGCTGCATAAACAGTTACAGCCATAATTCCCATACTTACTAAATACATGATACCATACACTACTACTTTTAAATTAACAAATTTTCTAGTTGATAAGATAGATGAGCCGATATAAGCTATTACTACTATTATTAATATTTTTATAAACTCCACAAAACCTCACGATTAATTTTTTTTATTTTTTCAAAATTATTATAATATAAAAACAGTTTAATTACAATAAAAACAAAAGCATTTTTCAAATCGTATTATAAAAATAGGCAGGAATTATCTCCCTACCTACTATACAAAGATTAATTTTTTTAGAATCTGTGCTGTCTTTTATAGTTTGCACTATTTTTTCCAATGATTCATTTGTAACATCAGATATAATTATACACTCACCTTCAAGAAAATCTATTATAGGATGAAGTATCATACATATAACAATAATTATAATCCTTATCCATAAAGATATAGGTAAGCTCAATGCAATAGCTACAAAAGTAATAAATAAGAAAGTATGAAATACCAAAATTGCAGCAATATTTTCATTACCGTAATATATAATATATCCTTTAGGTGGTCTCATAAAAATATTGTTTCCCATACAGTCTGGAGCTATAAAGTATGCAACGATTACAGTTAATGATGTTAGAATAGTCCATTTCCAATTAAAGAAAATGCATACTATAAAAATCACAGTGTGAATTGCATAGTATGCAATAGAGCACTCGACACTAGAATCAGAAAGTATTTCATAACCATACACACATACTGTTACATAGTGTATTACAGCAGCCACCGTGAAAATGATTCCTAATTCTGGTTTAAGCCACCATGTCAGCATTAAATTAATAACTAATGCCAAAAAATAATACCATTGTTCATTACCTTCTCCGCTCCAACCGAATTCATTGCCTACAATACCCCGATAGATATTTAACAATACTTTTTTCATGATAGTTTCCTCCTTTTTGATTATTAAGGTATTACTTGTAATTAATCTTTTTGTTAGTTTGCCTCCTTATAATATTAATTTTTCTGTAGATGCTATATATGATTAACCTGTGATGAAAAACAGGAGTATAATATTTAATCTAGCAATTTCCTAGAACATAATCCATATAACACAAACTTGTTTATCTTTCAATAGTTACAGAAGTATTTTAGCTAGTGCATGCTATGCACCCATTATTTGTTTTTCTTTTTTACTAGTCTAATCATACTACACCATCCTTCTTTTTTTAGTCAAGAGCAACAAAAAAATCAACCTTTTACAGTTGATTTATCAATACTTTCGTCATGGTTCAACGATTTTACTTAATGGAGCGATGTTCTTACAAGTTACGAACTCTCTTGTTCTCTTTCTAGAATTATTATATATGAATTACTATTAAAAT